>JAUIEL010000118.1 GCA_030428825.1 bacterium | reverse complement strand
TGCTCACCGACTGCCCGAAGCCGGGGGGAGTGTTCCACCTGCAAGTGAAGGAGGGGTGGGGTGGGAGCCTCTCGGCCCTCCTCATCGGCGTCGCTCGCACGGACGTGCCGGCGGGGCCCGCGTGTTCGCTCCTCGTCGCGCCGCCGCACGTGGTCGTACTCGTGCCGCTGGGGGGCGCGGGGCCCGGCGCGGGCTCCGCCCTGCTCGCCGGGACGGTCGGCCCGTTCGTGCCGTCCGGAGTCCTCGACCTCCAGGTGTTCGTCGCGGACCCCGCGGCGGCGACGGGGCTCGCGGCGTCCGCCGGCCTCGAGATCGTCGTCCCGTAGGGCTCCGCGGCCCCGTCCGGCGCCTACGATGACGGGATGGACCCGAGAACCTCGCACCGTGAAGAACTCCACCGCCTCGCCGAGGTCGCCCTGAGAGAGCGCGGCCTGCTCGTCTCGTTCGAGCCCGAGGTGGTGGCGGAGGTCGACGCGCTCGAGGACGTTCCGGTCGAGGCGGGCGATCGGGTCGACCTGACGCGCCTCCCCTGGTGCTCGATCGACAACGACGACTCGAAGGACCTCGACCAGCTCTCGTGGGCGGAGCCGGTCGACGGGGGCGCGATCCGCGTCCTGGTGGCGGTCGCGGACGTCGACGTGCGCGTCCCCGCGGGATGCGCGGTCGACCGGCACGCCGGGCACAACACGACGTCGGTCTACACTCCGGCGCGCCTCTTCCCGATGCTGCCCGAGCGGCTGTCGACGGACCTCACCTCCCTGAACCCCGACGTCGACCGCGCCGCGCACGTCGCCGAGTTCGTGGTCGCGGCGGACGGTCGTCTCCTCGACGAGACGGTGTACGGCGCCGTGGTGAGGAACGCGGCCCAGCTCGCGTACCCGAGCGTCGGTGCGTGGCTCGACGGGCTGGCGCCGCTCCCCGAGGCGGCGGCCGCCGTCCCGCGCCTGGACGAGCTGCTCCGCCTGCAGGACGTCGCGTCCCGGGCGCTCGAGCGGCGCCGGTTCGAGCGCGGCGCGCTCGAGTTCGAGACGCACGAGCCGAAGGTCGTCTTCGAGGGAGAGCGGGTCGCGGCGTTCGAGGTCCGGGAGAAGAATCCGGCGACGCGCCTCATCGAGAACTTCATGATCGCCGCCAACGGCGTGAACGCCCGCTTCCTCCGGTCGAAGGGGTTCGACTCGATCCACCGGGCGGTGCCGACCCCGGAGCGTTGGGACGAGATCGCCGACCTCGCGGCCGAGCACGGCGTCCCGCTCCCGGCCGAGCCGGACTCGCAGGCGCTCCGCGACTTCCTCTCCCGGCGCCGGAAGGACGACCCGCTCCGGTTCCCCGACCTCTCGCTGGCGATCATCAAGCTGCTCGGCCGTGGGGAGTACCTCGTCGAGCCCGCCGGCGTGGAGGGGCCCGGACACTTCGGCCTCGCCGTCCGCGACTACACCCACTCGACCGCGCCGAACCGCCGCTATCCCGACCTCGTCACGCAGCGGCTGCTGAAGGCGGCGCTCGCCGGGGCGGCGCCGCCGTACTCGCGGACCGAGCTCGACGAGATCGCGTCGCAGTGCACCCGGATGGAGGACGCGGCCGAGAAGGCGGAGCGACGTCTCAAGAAGTCGGCGGCCGCCCTCCTGCTCCGCCCGCGGATCGGAGAGCGGTTCGAGGCGCTCGTCTCCGGGGCGTCGGAGAAGGGGACCTGGGTCCGGCTCCTCGAGATGCCGGTCGAGGGGAGGGTCGTCCGCGGCGGCCACGACCTCAAGGTCGGCCGCCGCGTCCGGGTGAAGCTGCTGCGCACGAACGTCGGCCTCGGCCACCTCGACTTCGCGCGCGCGTGAGCGCGCGAGCCCCTCCGGCGACCGTCCCGGAGCGGCTCCGCGACGGTCAGCGCGCCCCGACCTCGACGCCGTTCGTGGCGGCGAGCGCGGGCGTGGCGAGGAGCGCCTGCAGCGTGAACGAGGACGCCGTCGCCGCCGGAGGGACGATCGCCGCGAAGGCCGCGGACCCGTCGGGCGCGATCGGGAGCGGGAGGAGGGACGGGAAGAGCGGCTGGACCAGAAGGTCGCACGCGCCGCCGATCGCCTGACGCCCGGGGACGAGCCCGAACGCGACCCAGGCCGTGGTCGCGCCGACCGCGCCGCCGACCTTCAGCGTCACCGTCGCGGAGACCTCCGCGCACCCGTCGAGCGCGAGCGACGGGATCGCGCCGCTCGGGAGCGGGCAACCGACGCCGTACCGACCGACCGTGCCGGAGCAGACCGCCGGCGCGACGTACAGCCCGCCCGAGTCCCCTGCCGGCGGGGAGTCCCAGTGGTACGACGTCACGAAGTCCGGTCGCCCGTCGCCGGTCACGTCCCCGAACTCGAGCCCGGTCGGTCCGCCGGGGACGGCGAGGGAGCGGGGCGCCTCCAGGGTGCCGTTCCCGACGGAGCGGAGCCACGTCGCGAAGCTGTGCCCGAACGTCGACAGGAGCACGAGGTCTTCGCGCCCGTCCCCGTCGACGTCGATCGCGTCGATCTGCCCGTCGCCCACGCCGTCGTCACCGACCGCCGGCTTCGGGGAGAAGGTCCCGGACCCGCTGCCGAGGAGGATCCGCGTGGCGACGAGGTTCCCCGCGCCGCTGACCGCGAGGTCCATCGCCGCGTTCCCGTCGGCGTCGATCGGCACGATCCGATCCGCGGGGAGGTCGAGCGGGATCGTCTGGTGCGCCGTGAAGAGGGTCAGGATGACGTTCCGGTAGACGATCACCTGATGCGGCGACTTCTGGAGGAAGGCGAGGTCGTCGAGGCCGTCGTGGTCGGCGTCGATCACCGCGAACGCGTCGGTCTTCTGGGTCGGGATGCTGATCGGCGCGGAGATCGAGTACGAAGGCCCCGCGGAGAGCGCGAAGACGCCGAGCGCGACGTTCGCGGGGAGGTCGCCGAGGAGCACGACGTCGAGCCGGGAGTCGCCGTTCCAGTTCCCGAACCGCAGGGACTGGGGCGACATCGGGAGGGAGAGCGGCGGGTCGGCCGCGAACTGCCCGCCGGGGAGGCCGCGGACGATGTCGAGCCGATCCTCGCCCTCGTGGGTGAGCGCGAGGTCGAGCCGTCCGTCCCCGTCGAGGTCCGTCGCCTCCGCGAGGTCGATCGCGTGGCCGAGCGCGAGGGTGGAGAGGAGCGAGAACCCGCCCGCGCCGTCGTTCGCGTACGCCCTCACCTCGCCGAGGAGGGGCGCCACCGCGACCGCGTCGAGGTCGGAGTCGCCGTCGAGGTCGGAGAGTCCGACGAGCCGGAGCGGGTCGCCCACCTCCTGCCTCTCCTCGCCCTCGAGCAGCGCCGCCGGGTCGCCGCGGAGGAACGTGAGGCGACCGATCGGGCCGAGCGTCGCGCCGATCACGACGTCGACGGACGTGTCGCCGTCGACCAGGCCGGAGGCGATCGACGCGCCGTAGCCGCCGGTCGGGCGCTCGATCGGAGGACCGTCGAGGACGCCGCCGTCGCGGAAGGCGTACACCGTCCAGCCGTCGCACACGAGGATCTCGGGGAGGCCGCTCCCGTCGAGGTCGACCAGCGCGGGCTCGGTGCGCGACGCGACGCCGAGGAGCTTCGGCGCGGCGAAGGTCGCGCCGCCGAGGTTCCTCCAGAGCTCGGTCTCCCCTTGGTCGCCGACGACGAGGTCGACGTCGAGGTCGCCGTCGACGTCGCCGGCGACGACCCGCGGACCCGTGTCCAGGCTCGAGAGGAACGTCGGCCCCGGCGAGAGGACGCCGGTGCCGTCGTTCCATTCGAGGAGGAGGAGCCCGGGCCCCGTCGGCGCGAGCCGGCCGGAGAGCACGACGTCGAGGTCGCCGTCCCCGTCGAGGTCGGCGACCGCGGCGTCGGCGAAGGTGAGCGGACTCGTCGAGACCGGCGGGAGCGCCGCGAACGTGCCGAGGCCGTCGCCGAGCAGCACGACGGCGTCCCCGGAGCCGGTCGTGACGAGGTCGAGGGCGCCGTCCCCGTCGAAGTCGCCCGTGTCGATCGTGCTCGTCCACGCGACGCCGGTCGGGAACGCCTGGGGCGGCGCGAACCCGCCGGCGCCGTCGTTCAGGCGGTGCCAGACGATGTTCCCCTTGACGCCGACGATGTCGGGGTCGCCGTCGGCGTCGAGGTCGGCGGAGGTCCAGCTGCTGGACAAGGTCGCGAAGCCGGGCGAGACATGCGCGGTCGGCGCGCCGAAGCCGCCGAAGCCGTCCCCGGACCGGACGTACAGCAGAGAGCCGTCGAGGCTCGCCAGGTCGAGCCGGCCGTCGCCGTCGAAGTCGGCGATCCGGATCGGACCGCCGAAGTACTGCTCCGTCGCCGAGACCGCCGCCGGGAAGCGGGGCTCGGTCGAGGCGGCCGTCGGACAGAGCGCGGCCAGGACGAGGGCGCTCGAGGTGAACGCGGCGCGGGTCGACGTGGAAGACATGGCGGACTCCTCTCGGACGGAGTGCCGTCCGGGCGCGGGGGCAGTGCGGGTCACACGGAGATCAATCCCGCGGAACCCGGAACCGACCCCGCGATTCGCGGGAGCCCGGGCGTCCGCCGCGGTCGTGTCGCATGCGGCCCGGGTCAGGACGGCGGCGCCCTCCGGAGCACCGCGCCGCGCTCCGCCGCCTCCTCCTCGGTGTCGATGTCGAGGGCGAGGCCGAGCGCGTCGACGATCGGCAGGCGGATCGCGAGCGACGGGTGGCGGCGACGCCACGCGTGGCGGAGGGCGAGGCGGCCGACGAGGCGCTCGAGCTCCGCGCGGGTGAGCACGCCGGCGCGCAGACCGCGAGCCAGCCGGGTGCCGCTCGTGAGGACCGACCAGGTGAGGTCCGGAACCCTCGCCCCGAGGAGGTGGCGAACGTCCTCCCAGAGGAGGTTTCCCAGGACTCGCCGGACCATCGAGCGCCGCCGTCGCTCGACCGGTTCGTTCCGCGTCCGGTACGCGACGTCGAGGAGGCGGTACGTCAGTTCGAGCCGGATCGCGCGCGGGTCGACGACGACGAGGTGGCCGGGGAGGATCTCGACCGGATCGGCGCCCACGTCCGGCCGGACCCGGTACGACGGCTTCCACGCGGACGCGGCGAGCGACTCGCGGCCGGGAGCTCGGATCAGCGGGTAGAAGAGCGGGCACGACTCCGCGGCGTCGAGCTCCCGGGTCGCCGCGCGGAGCTCGTCGGCGGTCGGGAGGACGTCGCAGGTCAGGAACGCCATCGCGCCCGCGTCCCGGTCGGTCGAGAACCGTTCCACCGCGGCGCGGACGTTCTCGGCCAGGTGTCCGTCCGTGTCGATCACCGGGAGGCCGGTCTCCCGGTACCGGCGCCGCGGACCGACCACGAAGACCGGGTCGAACCGGCCGGTCGCGACCACCGCGTCGGCGAGCCGGGAGACCATCGGTCGGCCGTCGATCCGGAGCTCGGCCCCCTTGTAGGCGACGAGCGGGTGCTCGCGGCTCCCCGGCGGCAACGCGTGCGCCGACGGGTCCCTTCCCGCGAGGACGAACAGGGGGATCGGAGCGTCGGTCACCCGGGACCTCCGGCACGGACGTTGCGCGAATCGTCCGAACCAGCGTAGCGCCCTCCGCGCCGCGGAGGAGATCCCGAGGAGGACCCATGCGTTCCCGAGCCGACGACGGTGGATGGTTCGATCGGGTCGACCGCAAGGTCTGGATCCTGGTGGCGCTCGTCGCGATCGCGGGCTCGTTCCTCTGCACGGGGGGGCGGCACGCGGAGAAGACGCCGTCCGCCGCCGACGGCGCCGCGGACGTCGGTCCGGATCGCGACTGAGCGACCCGTCCCGCGAACGGGGCCGGGTCGAGGGGGAACCGGCGCCGGCGCCGCTCCGTCCAAACGGGGCGCCGCCCGCCCCGGAGTTCCTCATGCCTCGCCCCTCCGTGTCCGCCCGTCTCGCCGCCGCCCTCTCGGTCCTGCTGTCGGCGCCGCCGTCCGCGTCGGCCGACCCGCCCGCCGGGTTCGAGGTGACGACGGCGATCGCCGGGCTCCATTCTCCCGCGAGCCTGGCGTTCGCCCCGGACGGGCGGATGTTCGTCGGCGAACGCGTCGAGGGGCGGCTGCGCGTCGCCGTCCCCGCGGCCGGCGGCGACGCCTGGACCCTGCGGCCGACGCCGTTCCACACGTTCGACGTGCCGAAGGGGGCCGGCGGGACTCCGCAGGCCCACAAGTCCTCGGGCTTGCGCGGGTTCGCGTTCGATCCGGAGTTCGCGACGAACGGTCACGTCTACGCGTTCGTCATGCAGGACAACCCGCGACACAACCGCGTGGTGCGGATCACCGCGAGCGTCGCCGACGCGAACGTCTCGGACGGCGCGGAGACGACCCTGATCGACCTCCCGTTCCACGCGACCGGATCGAGCGGGAGCCACAACGGCGGCGCGGTCGAGTGCGGCCCGGACGGACGGTTGTACGTCACGACCGGCGACGGCTGGTCCGGGGGCGACCCGGTGCAGACGCTGGAGACGTTCACCGGGAAGGTGTTCCGGATCGAGCGGGACGGCACGATCCCGAGCGACAACCCGTTCTTCGGCCAGGCGTCGGGCGCGTTCCGGGCGATCTTCGCGCTCGGCCTCCGGAACCCGTTCGCCCTGACCGCGCATCCGACGCTCGGCACGATGCACGTCCACGACGCCGTCGGCCCGACGAAGTCGACGATCCATCCGCTCGTGGCCGGCGCGAACTACGGCCACCAGGGGAACCCGGGGATCGGGGTGCCGACGTCGGCGTGGGTGACCGTCGGCGACGCGGGGGGCGCGCTCGTGACCGGGGGGGCGTGGATGCCGGCCGGGGGTCCGTTCCCGCCCGAGTGGCACGGATCGCTCTTCACGACGCTGTGGGGGAAGAACGGCAGCCAGGGCGGGCCGCCGGGCGACCTGAACGTCGTGGTGTCCGCGAATGACCCGACGGTCGTCCCGTTCCTCACGTCGGTCGGGACGGTCGACGCGGCGGGGACGACGTTGAAGCCGATCCAGCCCCGCGTCGGTCCGGAAGGCGACCTCTACTTCGTGCTCACCAGCTACACGACCGACGGCGGCGAGGTCCGCCGGGTCCGGTACACCGGGGAGGCGCACGCGGAGACGCCCGTCCTCTCGCCGCCCGGCGGGACGTTCGCGACGCCGCCGACGGTCACCCTCACCACGGGGACGTCCGGCGCGACGGTGAGGTACACGCTCGACGGTACGACGCCGACCGAGGGATCGACGCCGTACGCCGGGCCGTTCGCGGTCCCGTTCACCGCGACGGTGCGGGCTCGGTCGTTCGCGCCGCCGCTCCTCCCGAGCGGGGTCGCCGAGGCGCACTTCCAGGTCGAGGACGGGGAGAACGTCCCGCCGATCGCGTCCGCCGGGCCGGACCAGACCGTCGCCGCCGGAGCGGAGGTGAAGCTGATCGGCGCCGCGTCGACCGACCCGGACGGGGACGACCTCCTGCTGACCGACGCCTGGGAGCAGATCTCCGGGCCGCCGGTCGCGCTCGGGAACGCCGACGAGACGGTGGCGTTCTTCACCCCGCGCCTGGTCGGGCGGTACGGCTTCCGATACACGGTCGACGACGGCGAGGACGAGAGCCAGGACGAGACCGTCGTGCGCGTCGTCCCGTGCGTGCACGACGTCCTCGACGGGCTCGCGGTCCGGTGGCGGTTCGACGCCGGCGCGGGCCCGACGGCGCTCGACGCGGCGGGGGGGACGGCGAACGGCGCGATCGACGGCGCGACGTGGACGACCGACCAGCCGGACCCGTCGAAGGTCGGCGGCCACGCGCTCGATTTCGACGGCGTCGACGACGTGGTGACGGTCGACGGTCTCGACGTCGGCGGGGAGGCGGTCAGCTTCTCGGCCTGGATCCGGGCCGACGACTTCGGGCAGATGGACGGTCGCATCCTCTCGAAGGCGACGGGCGTCCAGGACGACCAGCACCATTGGATGCTCAGCACGATCGCGTCCGGCGGCGCGTACCGCCTGCGGTGGCGGCTGAAGGCGGGCGGGAGCACGTCGACCCTGATCGCGAGCGCCGGCGACCTCGTCCCCGGGGTCTGGACGCACGTCGCCGCGGTCTACGACGGCCAGACGATGACGCTGTACCGGGACGCGGTGCCGGTCGGCGTCCTCCCGAAGCAGGGCGCGCTCGCGACGAATCCGGCGGTCGGGGTCGCGATCGGGAACCAGCCGCCGGGGGCCGGATCGCGGCCGTTCGACGGGCGCCTCGACGAGCTCCGGATCTACTCCCGCGCGCTCTCGCCGGAGGAGGTGCTGGTCCTGTTCGCGAACGTCCCGGACCGGCCGTGCCCCGAGCCGACGGCCGGGAAGTCCGGGACGAAGCCCCCGTAGCCGCCGGGTCAGCCGCCGCGGGCCGGTACGAACCCGCCGACGTTCGCGGTGGGGGGGACGACCGCGCCGCGCGCGAGGACCGTCCCCGGGTTGAGGACGGAGTTGCAGCCGGTCTGCGCGTCGTCGCCGAGGACGGAGGCGAGCTTCCGGAGGCCGGTGTCGATCCGCTCGCCGTCGAGCGCGACGCCGACCGACCGGCCGTCGAAGCGGAGGTTGGCGAGCTTCGTCCCCGCGCCGAGGTTCGTCCGGTGGCCGAGGATCGCGTCGCCGCAGTAGTTGAAGTGGGCGGCGTGGGCGTCGTTCATCAGGATCGTCCCCTTCAGCTCGCTGCTGCCGATCACGCAGCGGTCGCCGACGAGGACCTTCCCGCGCAGGTAGGCGTGCGCGCGGATCTCGCACTCGTCGCCGATCACCGCCGGCCCGCGGACGAACGCGCCGGGCTCGATCGTCGTCCCCGCGCCGACGAGGACCTTCCCCTCGAGGTGGGCGCCGGGGAAGTCGTCCGGGCGCGCGAGCGTCGCGCCGTCGAGGAGGCGTTCGAGGTGCTCCGCCAGCCGCGGGAGCGCCTCCCAGGCGTACGTCGTGCCGTCGAACAGCGCGCGGTGCGCGAAGGCGTCGAGGTCGAACAGGCGGTTCGGCGCGAGGGCGGAGAGGTCGGGCATCGTGAGGTTCGCTTCTTCGTTCCGGTCGCGGTCGCGGTCCGCCTCACGGTACCCGTTCGTGCCGGTTCGAGCCGGACCGGATCCCGGCCCTTCGACGGGCGGCTACGGGGCGGCGGGCTCCCGCGGCCGCTTCGGGCCGACCACCTCGAAGACGGGCGGGCGGGTCTCGGGCGACGCGGCGCGGAAGAGCGGCGCCTCCTTCATCGAGCAGAGCCCGGCGATCCAGCGGTGGGGGACGCTCGCGATGACCGTGTTGAACTCGGTCGCGCAGTCGTCGTAGAAGGCGCGGTCGTGAGCGATCTTGTCCTCGAGCGCGACGAGCTCGCGGTGGAGCTTCCGGAAGAGGGGGGCGGTGCCGAGTTCGGGGTACTCCTCGGCGACGAGGACGAGGTGGCGGAGGTCGTCCCGGCATCGACGGTCGCCGGCGATGACGGCGTTCCGGTCGAGGGCGTTCGCGCGGAGCCGCGCGAGCCGCTCGAACAGCTCCTGCTCGTGTCCGACCGCCCCCTTCACGACCTCGACGAGCCGCGGCACCAGGTCGTACCGGTTCTTCAGGTCGACGTCGATCTGGTGCCACGCGGTCCGGGTCCGGAGGCGGTACGTCAGCATCGTGTTGAAGGCGTAGAGCGTCCACGAGGAGACGAACAGCGTGACCCCCGTGATCGCGGCGAGGATCGCGTGCGGGCCGCTCCAGATCGTGCTCGCGTCCGACGGGAAGCCGGCGCGGACGGCGAGGCCGTGCAGCACCGCGCCGAGTCCGAGCAGGAGCGCGACGTGCCCGCCGATCCGGGACGCTCCCTCGGCGCGCTCCGCCGCCTCGATCACCTCCGCGCGCGTCTTCGGCGTGACGAGCAGCGGGATGTTCGCGTGCTTCTCCAGCCAGTCGGCGTGCTCGGAGACGCAGCCGAGCGCGCTCACGGTCGAGGGGATCGGCAGGAATCGGGCCGAGTGGCGGAGCTGGCCGCCGTGGGTCGTCTCGCTCCGTCGCGGTAGGTCGCGGAGGTCCGCCTCGTCGGCGTGGATCCGGATCGAGCCGTCCCCCTCGGCGATCTCGAAGTCGACGGCCTCGACGCGCGCCTGGCGGGTGACCCAGCGCGTGCGCGTCCTCCGGTGGCCGTTCGAGTCCTCGATCGACTCCTCGATCTTCTCCTCCTGGCGGTAGTCGTACGCGACGCACGCCTCGCCGAAGTGGGGGACGTGGAGCGGCGCGTCGCATCGGACGTCGCCGCGGACCCACGCGTCGTCGCGTGCGTTCAGGTGGCCGAGGGAGAGGAGAGGCGCCCGCTGGAGGATCCAGTTGCTCGCGTCCGCGTGCCGCGCCCAGACGAGGAGCGCCACGCCGACGGCGCCGAGGAACGCCCCGACGCCGACGAAGATCCACGCCCCCTTGAAGATCGCCTCGACCGGCATCGCGCGCGTCGTCCCTACCAGCGGTGGAAGGCCGGGTGGCCCTCCTTCACGGCGACGAACGTGCCGCGGCACGTCGCCGTCACCTTCCCGCCCGCCTCCAGCGTCCCCTCGACGACCGCGCGGTCGTCGGTCGACTCGACGACGTGCGCGCGGAGGCGGACCGGTCCGTCGGTCGGGGTCGGACGCTTCAGCGTGATCGTGTACTCGGCGGTGACCGTGCACGGAGGATGGTCGGCGCCGCGCTTCGTCATCAGGTGGTGCGCCGCCGTCCAGTTGCAATGGCAATCGAGCAGCGCCCCGCAGATCCCGCCGTTCAGCATGCCGGGGAACGCCTCGTGGTGCGGCTCGGGGGTCCAGTCGCAGACGACCTCGTCGCCGGCGACGATCGATCGGATGCGCAGCCCCTTCTCGTTCGCGGGGCCGCAGCCGAAGCAACGGAGCCCCGGCGCGTAGGTCTCTTGAAGGCTCTGGTTCGTCATGACCGCGATCATAGGTCGGCCGCGGTTCGCGTTCGAACCGGGACCCCTCTCCGTCTATCGACCGGAGGGGGCGAGAGCTGGAACTCGGACCGGGGGGGCGGGATCATGGGACGAGGATGACCACCGACCTCCTCTGGATCCTCAGCCTGCTCGTGACCGCCCTGCACGGGCTCGGGATCCTGAGCGCAGTCGACGCCTTGATGAGCGCACGTTCGCCGCAGGGGGCGATCGCCTGGGCGTTCGCGCTGACCACGGTGCCGTACGTCGCGCTCCCGGCGTACTGGGTCTTCGGACGGCGCCGCTTCCACGGGTACGTGGTGGCGCGGCGGCTGGGGTACGAGAAGCTCGACCGGATCGTCGACCGGGTGGCGAGCGAGCTGACGCCGTACCGGGCCGACCTGAGCGTTCCTCTCGGGCGGTTCCAGGCGCTGGAGAACCTGGTGAAGCTCCCGTTCACCCGCGGGAACGACGTCCGGCTCCTGATCGACGGGGACGCGATCCACGCCGCGATGCTCGAGGCGATCGCCGCGGCGCGCGAGTCGGTCCTGGTGCAGTTCTACATCGTGCGGCACGACGAGACGGGGCGGGAGCTGGCGGCCGCGCTGAAGGAGCGGGCGGCGGCCGGCGTCCGCGTCCACTTCCTCTACGACGAGATCGGGTCGTACGAGCTGTCGGAGGAGTACCTCGACGACCTGCGCGCGAGCGGGGCGGAGGTCCACGCCTTCCACTCGCGCCGCGGTCGACGGAATCGCTTCCAGATCAACTTCCGGAACCACCGGAAGGTGGTGGTCGTGGACGGCGAGGTCGCGTTCGTCGGCGGCGCGAACGTCGGCGACGAGTATCGCGGCCGCGACCCGAGGTTCGGGCGGTGGCGGGACACGCACCTCCGCCTGGAGGGCCCGGCCGCCGTCTGCGCCCAGCTGTCGTTCCTCGAGGACTGGTACTGGTCGACGCGCACGATCCCCGAGCTCCGGTGGCGGCCGGTCCCGTCGCCGACCGAGGACCGCTCGACCCTCATCCTCGCGACCGGGCCGGCCGACGTGCTCGAGTCGTGCGGCCTCTTCTTCGTCCACGCGATCCACGCCGCGCGCCGCCGCCTCTGGATCGCCACCCCGTACTTCGTCCCCGACTCGTCGGTCCTCCACGCGCTGCAGCTCGCGGCGCTGCGCGGCGTCGACGTGCGGGTCCTCGTGCCGGAGAACCCGGATCACAAGCTGGTCCACCTCGCGTCGTGCTCCTACCTCGGCGAGGTCGAGCCGGCGGGCGTGAAGGTGCTGCGGTACACGCCGGGCTTCCTGCACCAGAAGGTGGTCCTGGTCGACGACGACGTCGCCGCGGTCGGGACGGCGAACCTCGACAACCGTTCGTTCCGGTTGAACTTCGAGCTGATGGCGGTCGTCGCCGACGGCGCTTTCGCCCGGGAGGTCGAGGAGATGCTCGAGGCCGACCTCGCGAACGCGTCGCCGTTCCGCGTCGCCGACCTCGAGGCGAAGCCGCTCTGGTTCCGGATCGCGGTGCGGTTGGCGCGGCTGTTCGCGCCGATCCTCTGACGAACGGCGACGGCGCGGGCGGCGGTCAGGGACACGACCCGGACGGTTGCGTGGACGGCGTCACGAGGTCGACCTGGGACCATCCGAGCTGGATCAGGCAGGCCGGGAGCACGTGGACGGCGGGCGCGGGGGCGGCCGGCGGCTGCTGCTCGATCACCACGCGCGACTCCCAGTCGACGTTCTCGTCCGAGAGCCGCTCGAACCGCCCCTTGTTCTCGACCTCGACCCACTCCCGGAACCGGTTGTGCTGTTCGTACCGGTCCCCCGGCGCGCCGAAGTTCGGGTTCCCCGGTCCGGGGCCGTCGATGGAGTAGATGTTTCCGTCCTTCGACGG
>JAUIEL010000117.1 GCA_030428825.1 bacterium | reverse complement strand
TCGAGCAGTTCTGGATCGGCGTGTTGACGAACCCGATCTTCCCGTCGTTCCGGAGGTAGACCGATCCGATCGAGTTCCCGATCAGCTCGTCGCCCGTCGGGTTCGACGCGATGTCCTGGAGGCCGAGCGCGGGGGAGCTCTCGGTCAGGACCACGGTGTGGGTGGCGCCGTCGAAGAAGACGAGCTTCTCCTTGACCGACGACACGCCGCCCTTGGCGCGCGCCGAGAAGGCGATGTTCCCCGCCTCGTCCCACGACACCGGGTTGCCGCTGTCGAAGAAGTCGTAGAGCTCGCCGGGCTGACCGCCGAGGAACGGCTGGTCGTCCTGGGCGAACATCGTGCCGGCGAGCCCGCCGCCGAGCAGCAGGATCGAGTCGTTCGTGGAGCCCTGATCGGTGCGTCCCTTGACGACCCACTGCGAGCCGTCGTGCGAGACGTTCATGTCCTCGAGCGCGATGAACCGCGCGACCGCGGGCTGACCCGCCGAGTCGAGCGCGCCGGGGACGAGCGAGGTCGGGCTCGTGACGACCTCGCTGTAGACGACCTCGACGTCGCCGGCCACGGCGGACGAGGAGAGACCGAGGAGGAGGGCGAAGCCCGGGGAGAACAGGGGGGAGGGGGTGGTCGGACTCACTGCGAACTCCTTGCGTTCACAACATGCGGTGGAGACCAAGGCGGGCATTCTACCCCGGCCCGACCGGTCCAACTCGTCGACGAAAAGCGACAATCGCGCGCCGTCCGACGGGGAACGGCGCGCGGGGCGGCGGTGAAGGGGGGAGGACGCGGGCCCGCGCGGAGGCCCCCGGACGGGGCGGGCGGGCCCGGCGAGGGGATCAGTGGTGCTCGGTGCCGTCGTGGACGTGCCCGTGCTCGATCTCCTCCGGCGTGGCGGCGCGCGTGGCGACGACCTTGACGTCGAAGTGGAGCGTGACCCCCGCGAGCGGGTGGTTGCCGTCGAGGACGACACGGTCCTCCTCGACCCCGACCACCGTCACGACCTGGGAGCCCTGGGCGCCGCGCGCCTCGAACTGCATGCCGACGACGATCTCCTCCTCGGCCGGCAGCTCGCTCCGCGGGACCGGCTGGACGAGCTGCTCGTTCCGCTCGCCGTAGGCGTCCTGCGGACCGAGCTCCACGGAGAGCGCCTCTCCCTCGCCCTTCCCCTCGAGGGCCCGCTCGAGGCCCGGGATCAGCGTCCCGACGCCGTGCACGTACGAGATCGGCTTCCCCCCCTCGGTGGAGTCGAGGACGTCGCCGTCTCCGTCCTTCAGGGTGTACTCGAGCGTCGCGACGGTGTGCTTCGTGATCTGCAAGGCGGTCCTTTCGGCGAGGGCGCGGGTCGGCCGCGAGGGGCCGACGTCGAACGGGTCGGGACCGATGATCGGGGAACGGCGGAGTGGGCGCCACCCGGAAATCGACCGAGGGTCCCCGTCCGGTCAGTCGTCGTCGTCGTCGAACGCGTGACCGGTCAGGAGCGCGCGGCACCGCTCGATCGCGTCGTGGAGGCCGACCACCAGGAGGACGTCGTTCGGCTCGAGGCGGAGGTGGGGGCCGACGCCGTGGATCGCCTCTCCGTCGCGGACGACGGAGACGACCGAGACGCCGGTGCGCGAGCGGAGGTCGAGCTCGCCGAGGGAGCGTCCGGTCACCGGCGACTCGCTCGAGATGAGGAGGGTGTCGACCGCGCTCTCGCCGAGCACCTCCCGCATCGCGTCGAGCGTCCGCTCCGGCGTCATCTCCTCGCGGAGGAGCTGGTACCCCTCGCGCCGGACGAGCGCCGCCTGGGCCGCGATGTTCCCGCGCGGGACGTGGAGCCGGCGGAGCACCCGGCTGAAGATCTCGATCGACGTCTCGAACTCCTCGGGGATCACCTCGTCCGCCCCGAGCTTCAGCAGCTCGGGCCGCTCCGACATGAAGCGGGTCCGGACGATGATGTGGATCGACGGGGCGAGCCGACGCGCGGTCGCGACGCCGCGTCGGGCGGAGCCGGGGTCGGAGATCGCGAAGACGATGATCTGGGCGCGCTGGACGCCGGCGTGGAGGAGCGTCTCCGCGCGGCTCGCGTCGCCGAACGCGATCGGGACGCCGGCCGCGCTCGCCGACCGGACGGTGTCGACGTTCATCTCGAGGACGCGGTACTCGATCCCCGACTCGCCGAGCACGCGCGAGAGGTTCTGGCCGTTCAGTCCGTACCCGACGATGACGACGACCGGACCGCGCTCGGCCCCGTCGTCGGCCGCGTTCGCCGCGCCGGTCCCGCGCCGCCGGTCGGCGACGGCCGACGCGAGGCGGATCAGGAACGGAGAGAGGAACATCGTCAGGACCGCGACCGCGAGGAAGAGCTGGCTGCGGTCGCCGCCGAGCAGCCCGACGCGCTCTCCCTGTCGGGCCAGGACGAACGAGAACTCGCCGATCTGCGCCAGCGCCACCGCGGAGAGCGCGGCCGTGGCCGGCGAGCGGGTGAGCCATGTCCCGACCGCGAGGACCGTCGCCCCCTTCGCGATCAGCACGACGAGGACGAGCCCGAGCACCACGAGCGGTCGGTCGAGGACCGTCGACGGGTCGAGCAGCATGCCGATCGACACGAAGAAGAGCGCGTTGAAGACGTCGCGGAACGGGAGGATCTCGGAGACGACCTGGTGGCTGTACTCCGACTCCGAGATGAACAGGCCGGCGAGGAACGCCCCGAGCGCGATCGACAGGCCGAGCGCGGCGGAGAACCACGCGGTCCCGAGCGCGACCATCGCCACGAACAGGACGAACAGCTCGCGGCCGCCGAGGCGGACGACCAGCGCGGCGAGGCGCGGGAACCCGTACCGAGCGAAGACGACGACGCCGGCGATCGCGGCGAGCGCCTTTCCGACCACGGTGACGACCTCCCCGGCGCCGCTCGCCCCCTCGGGGCCGAGGAGCGGGACGACGAGCATGAGGGGGACGACGGCGAGGTCCTGGAACAGGAGGATCTCGACCGTGAGCTGCCCGTGCGGCGCGTCGACCTGGCGCGTGTCATGGAGCGACTTCAGCACGAACCCGGTGCTCGACAGCGCGGCGAGCATCCCGCAGAAGATCGCGGTCGATCCGTCGAGCCCGAACGCGACCCCGACCAGCGCCGCGACGACGATCGTGAGGACGACCTGGCCGCCGCCGGCGAGGAGGAGGCGCCGGCCGCGCAGGAGGAGGCGGGGGAGGGAGAACTCGAGCCCGATCGAGAAGAGGAGGAGCATCACCCCGAGCTCGGCGAGCGTGTCGACCTCCTCCGTCCGGTCGACCCAGCCGAGGGCGTGCGGTCCGACCGTCACCCCGACCAGCAGGTATCCCGCGATCGCCGGCAGGTCGACCTTCCGGAACAGCAGCACCGTCCCGATCGACAGCGCGAGGAGGAGGAACAGGTCGAGGATGATCGGCGAGGCGTGCATCGATCGACCGATTCGACCGCCCGAAGTCGAGCGGGCAAGCGGATTCACGGTCGCGCCGGAGATCCGGCCGATCACGCGTCCTCGCCGGACGCGTCGTTGAGTCCGCCCGACGGTCGCGCTAGCTTCGCCGCATGGCCGCACGCAGGAAGTCCCGCCGCACCTGGCTCTTCAAGTCCGAGCCGGACGTCTACTCGTTCGACGACCTCGTCCGCGACGGCCGGACGGAGTGGGACGGCATCCGGAACTACCAGGCCCGGAACCTGCTCCGCGACGAGGTGAAGGTGGGGGACGGGGTCCTCTTCTACCACTCGAACGCGAAGCCGATGGCGATCGCGGGCGTCGCCGAGGTCGTGCGGGAGGCGTACCCCGACCCGAGCCAGTTCGACCCCCGTTCGAAGTACGCCGACCCGCGCTCCGACCCGGACGACCCGACCTGGCTCATGGTCGACATCGCCCCGATGGCGCCGCTCGACCCTCCCCTGACGCGGGACGCGCTGAAGGACGTCCCGGCGCTCGCGGACATGATGCTCCTGAAGCGCGGCGCGCGGCTCTCGATCCAGCCGGTCACCGCGGGGGAGTGGAAGGCGGTTCTCGCCCTCGGCGGAGTGAAGGAACGCCGCCGCTGAGCCGCTCCGCCGGGGATTTCCCCGAGAAGACGGCCGAGGAATCCCGGTTCGGCGCGGAGGAGGAGGTGGAGGGAGCTTCGGGGCTCCGACCGACACCCCGTCCGGGGTTCGCCCGCCGGAGCCGGAGACCTCGAGTCTCCGGCTCCTTCTTCGTCTCGAGTTCGGACGGCGGGGGGTTGACAGTCGCGGATCTCGAATGAGAATGATTCTCAATCACAGCCCGCGGCCGCGGTCGCGGAACCACCCCTCCCACGGAGTCCCCATGAGCGTCGTCCGCGTCGCGAGCCCGCTGCTCGCGCTCCTCCCCCTCGTCGCGCCGACCGCCGGCGCGCAGCCGGTCCACGTCCGCGCGATCCAGCAGCTCGACACGCTCTCGACCGGCGTCGGCCTGAACCCGAGCGTCGCGAACGACGGCCTCCGGACCGTCGTCAGCTACTTCGACAACGGCACCGACCACGTCTTCGTCAGCGTGAGCGACGGGCGCGGCGAGTCGTGGACCGGCCCGGTCCAGGTCGACACCGACCCGACGAACGCCACCAAGATCAGCCAGGTCGACGCCTGCCACGTCCACGGGGACGACGTCTACGTCCTCTGGAAGGACGAGCGGAACGGCTCGTCGGTGGACGACCTCTGGTTCCGCCGTTCGACCGACGGCGGCCTCTCGTTCACGCTCCCCGAGGTGACGCTCGACGACGGGTACTCGGGGAGCGGCCAGGTCCGGACCTGGAGGTTCGCGACGAGCCCCGGCGGCCCGCAGGGCGACTACCTCTACGCCCTGTTCGCGGCCGACGCCAACACGTCCGCGCCGGAAGAGCTGTTCCTCGTCTACTCGACCGACGGCGGCGCCAACTGGAGCAACGCCCTCCTGATCGGCGGCGACGCGCAGAGCGGGGTCGACGTCGACTCGCTGGCGATCTGCGCGGACGGGCCGGTGGCGCACATGATCTGGGACGACGACTCGTCCTCGATCGGCAGCGGCAACGACAGCGTCTACTACCGCCGGATCGACGTGCAGGCGCAGACGCTCTCCGCGATCACGCCGCTCGACGTGACCGACGCGCTCGACGCCGGAGACAGCCAGCAGGCGGCGACGTACAGCTTCGGCATCGCTTGCGAGGGGAACCTCGTGGCCGCGGCGTGGCTGGAAGAGCGGACGAGCACCTCGAACGAGGAGCTGCGGGTCGCGATCTCGACCGACGGCGGGGCGACCTTCGGCCCGGACGCGATCGTCGGCGGGTACGCCCCGGGGGTCGACGACGTCGACTTCTCCGATGTCCTGGTGACCGGCGGCGCGGTCTACGTGGCGTACACGGACAACCGGGTCTCGAACGGGACCCTCGACGACGTCTACGTCTCGGTCCTGCCGAACGCGCTCTCCGGCGGGACCTGCGTCGAGGGCGGCCCGATCTCCGGCGCCGAGGGCGGCTCGGGCGTCCGGCTGGCGGGGGAGGGGGACGTCGTCGGGGCGACCTGGACGTCCGACCTCTCGGGGAACCAGTACGCGGGAGGCGCGTTCACCCAGGACGGCGGGGCGACCTGGACGACCGACGTCCGGCTCTCGGCGGACGACGGCAGCGTCGACGCGGACGTCGCGGAGATCGGGTTCAACGCCGCCTACGGCAACTTCATCCACGTCTGGCTGTCGAACGACATCGGCACGAACAACGTCTTCGCGTCCGGCTACCGCCCGCAGACGCTGGTCGCGAACGGCTTCGTCGCCGGTTCGACGACGGTCTCGTTCTCGTTCGCGCGCTTCCTTCCGACGGGCGAGAACCCGAGCGGAGTCGTCTTCCTCGCCGTCGCCCCGGGCGCGGGGAGCTTCCTCCTCCCGGACGGGCGCGACCTCGGCCTGACGGTCGACGCGCTGACCGTCCTCGGGACGACGATCCTGCCGTTCCTCTCCTCGCCGATCGCCGGCGGCGGCTCGGGGACCACGACTTCGATCCCGACGAACCTGCCGCCCGGGTTCACGATCCACGCGGTCGGCATGGGGTTCCAGACCGACGCGAACGACGCCGGCGTGGTGACGGACGTCATCCCGATCGACGTTCCCTGAGGCCCCAAGCGCTCTCGAGCGCCCGGTCGCCGCGGAACGAGGCACCTCCGCTTCGTTCCGCGGCGGGCGTTTCGATTCGACCCGCCCGCGGACCGGCGCGATCGCCGGTTCCGCGGGCGTTTCGCGTTCGGCACGCCGGGTGATGGAGACCGGGCGAACGGCCCGCTCCCGCGGGTCTCCGATCCAGGAACATTGGAGACGCTCCCATGACGCACCGGACCCTCGTCACCCTCGCCGCGGCCGCGACGCTCGTCGCCGGCGCGGCCCTCGCGCCGCGCGCCGAGGCGCAGCTCTGCTTCGGCGACGACAACCTCTCGAACGGACAATGTTGGCAACCGACGCAGGCGAACCTGCCGCAGTTCCCGGGGATCGCGCTCCCGGGGCTCGGCGTCTGCTGGAAGGGATGCGACCCGAACCAGAAGGAGGAGATCAAGGTCGAGTTCTCGCCGCCGGTCCAGACCGTCTGCTCGGAGTACGTCAGCGACGTCCGCGTCACCCACGTCCCGAGCGGTGTGCTCCTGCTGATCGGCAAGGCGGTGCTGAACTACACGCGGACCTGGGGCGAGGTCGGCCCGAACAACGTCCAGTACCAGGTCTGGCGGATGGTCGCGAAGGCGGACCTGACGCACGTCGTCACGCCGGGGACGCCGCCGACCTGCTACGCGCCGCTCGCGGCGTACCCGAGCACGTTCTTCTACGGCTACGTCGACTACGCGCGCCGCTGCAACGCGGGCGCCGGATTCGAGAACTCGCTCGTCCTCTGGACCGGTTGCGACTTCCTCCAGCACCGCCCGGGAATCTCCGACTTCCCGGGCGTCGCGCTCCCCGACCTGTCGATGGCGGTCGTCGCGCCGCACACGAACGCCAACCCGTTCGTCCCGATGAACCTCCCCGCTCCCGGCGGCGTGAACGTCGACGGCGCGATCCGGAACCTGCAGAACCCGCTGGCGCCGGTCTGCACCACGAACGAGCGGCTGGGTCAGGGCGCGATCGCGCCGATCGCCGCCGGCTGCCTCTGCCCGCTCTCGCCGGTGCCGACGCAGCAGACGCTCTCGGTCGTCACCGGCGTCGGCACGTGCCCGGACGCGACGGGGCTCCCGAGCAGCTTCGCGTCGCAGACGATCGGCTTCCCGAACATCCTCTCCACGTTCCACATGGTCCAGACGAGCATCGGGACCTGGTCGACGATGGCGTCGTACCCGGGGCAGGAGGCGGCGTGGGTGAACGAGGGGCTCTTCCGGACCCACGACTCGTGCGGGCCGGGCGACTTCTTCGAGTTCTACTACGGCTCGACCACGGCGAAGGGGTACCCGGTGCTCCATCCGGTCGCGCTCTCCGTCTTCACCGACCTCGCGGACAACTGGACCGTGCCGCTCGCGGGGCCGTACACGTTCCCGCTGATCGGATCGATCCGCACGACCGACCGCGTGATCTTCATGACCACGCCCTGAGCGCGACGTCGTCGAGCAGCCGGTCGGCGCCGTGGACTCGAGAGGTCCCCGGCGCCGACCCCGTCTCCGGCGGCGGAGAACGGCGGCTCCGCGATGGGTGGAGGATCAGTCTCCTGCCGTCGCCGTCTCGTCCCGGGCGCTCGGCGCCGCCCGGAGACAGCGGAGGCGGCCCGGCTCGCGCACGTAGAAGGCGCCGTCGACGGCCGCGACGCCGACGACCTTGCCGTCGACCGCGAGTCGGCTCTCCGCGACGAGCCCCGGCCCGGCGTCGTCGATCGTCGCCACCGTCGTCTCCCCCTCGGCGCCGAACAGCCAGACCCGCCCGTCCGCGGCGATCGGGGAGGCCCACGTCGCGGACGGCAGGCGGTGCTTCCAGAGGACGCGGCCGGCGTCGCGCGACAGGCAGACGAGGACGCCGCTCTTGTTGACGAGCAGCACGTGCCGGTCGAGCACGAGGGGCGAACCGAACCCGCAACCGACGGTCCGGGGCGCGCGCCAGACGATCCGCGGGCGCGGGTCGTCGCCGCTCGGCCGGAGGAACGCGAGCGTGCCGTCGCCGGACGAGGCGCCGACGACGACGAGGTCGCCGAGGACGGTGGGGGACGGGATCGTGTTCCCCTCGACGCCCTCCAGGGCCCACCGGCGCCGGCCGGTCGCCGCGTCGAACCCCTCGACCGAGCCGGCGGAGCTGACGACGATCTCCTCGCCGCCCTCGCCGCGCGTGACCACCGGCGTCGTCCAGGAGATCCGCGGCGAGCGGTCGACCTTCCACCGGTTCTCGCCGGTCGCCCGGTCGACGCAGAGGAGGTAGCTCGGGCCGTCGTGGTCGACGAGGACCACGACGCCGTCGTCGGTGAGCGCCACGCTCCCGCCGAGCCCGTGGTTGCCGACGAACGGCCCGTATTCCTCGGCCAGCGCCCGCCGCCAGCGGACCTCGCCGTCCGGGTCGAGCGCGACGAGGTCGCCGCTCTCGAAGAACGCGAAGACCTCCCGGCCGTCGACGGCGGGCGTCGGCGCGGCCTGCGAGACCATGTCGGAGAGCGGGATGCGGAGCGACGCGTCGAGCGTCCGGCGCCAGACGAGCGCGCCGTCGTTCGCGTCGAGACACGACACGATCAGGCGCTCCTTCTCCGCGCCGTCGACCGACGTCACCACGACTCGGCCGTCGTCGATCACGGGGCTCGACTGGCCCGTCCCCGGGAGGTCGACGCTCCAGGCGACGCCGCGCTCGTCCGACCAATCGGTCGGGAGGCCGGTCGCGGCCGATCGTCCGCCGGCGCCGCCGCGGAACTCCGACCAGCGGTCCCCGGGCGACCGCGCCGTCGCGCGCCGCTCCACGTCGGGACGCTCCACCGGCGGCCGCACGAGGAGGATCCGCGCCGCTTCGCCGTCCGGGTCGGGGGCCGCCACGAGGAGGTGGCCGCGGTACGGGAAGGCGTGCGCGTCGTCCCCGGCGACCTCGAGCTCGTCGAGGAACGGGGTCCACGCGTCCGCGCCGGCCGCGAACGATCGGACGGCGCCGGACGGGACGAGGTCTCCCGCGGCGTCCGCCTCGCTCCCGCCGACGAGCACGAGCCGGCCGCCGAGCGGGACGAGACGTCCGCCGGTCCGCGGGCGCGGCGTGCGCGGGGCCTCGCTCCAGGTGAGCGCGCCGAGGTCGAGGACGTCGACGGAGTCGGTCGGGGCGCCGTCCGCGTCGAGGCCGCCGGCGAGGTAGACGCGACCGTCGAGCGCGCCGACGGCGAAGTCGCTCCGCGGGCGGGGGAGGACGATCCCCGCGTCCTCGAACCCGGCCTCCGGCCGGACGACGTTCGCGCGGCGGACGGCGACGCCGGCCCGACGCGTCGCCGGGTCCGTGCCGCCGAACGCCCAGAGCTCGCGGCCGTCGAGGTGCCACCCGCACGCTCCGAACGACTGCGGGAGGGTGGCCGCCTCGCTCCAGGTGCCGGCCTCCGGATCGAGCCGGAGGAGGGTCGTTCCGCCGTCACGGACGCCGTACGCGTTCCGGCCGCCGGACGAGGTCCAGGTGCGGAACGGGGCGCGGCCGCGGGGCGGGGCCTCGACCTCCGACACGGCGAGCGTCCGGAGATCGACGCGGGTCGCGCGCTTCCCGAACAGCAGGAGCTCGTGGCCGAGGAGCAGCGCCCCCGACCGCCCGGGCGTCGGGTCCGCGGTCGGGACGACGAACCGGCGGACCTCGGCCGGACGAGGCGTCGCCGGGCCGAACGGGACCCGCTCGAGGTGTCGGGGCCGGACCTCGCGGCCGATCCCGCCGATCGCGCAGACCTCCGTCGACGAGCTCGGGACGAGCTGATGGAAGAACCGCGGGAAGACGAGCGTCGCGACCGCCCGCCACTCCGTCTCGCCCGGGGCCCACGCGTGCACCACGCCGTCCATGCCGCTGGCGACGACCTTGCCGTCGACCCCGACCGCCGCGACGCCGAAGCCCGGGCCGGGGAAGTCGGGGCCGGCCGACCACGTTCCGGTCGCGGGGTCGAGCACGTCGACCCGCGAGGAGATCTGGCGGTCCGACGTCATGCCGCCGAGCACGACGAGTCGGCCGTCGGCCTCGGCGACCGCGAGGGCGCGGCGCCGGAACGGCTGGGGGAGGCTCCGCCAACCGGCGTCCGGAGCGTCGAGGTCGATCGCCAGCACGTCGTCGTGCCAGTGCGCCGCGCCGCCGTCGCCGTCGAGATCCCAGCCCCCGGCGAGGTAGAGCGTCCGACCGATCACCGCCGCCTCGTGCGACGAACGGGGGCGCGGCAGGGCGGGGAACGCGGTCCACTCGCCGGTCGCCGGGTCGAACCGGGCGCAGGCGTCGGTCGAGCGCGTGACGTCGTCGACGATCGTCATCCCGCCCGCGCGCACCAGCGTCCCGCGATCGGCGACGAGGGCGACCGACTGGACGCGGAGGTCGTTCGGGAGGAGCTCGACGTCGGACGGGTCGCGCAGGTTGATCCGCCAGAACGCGCGCGACTGGAACCGCGTCCGGTAGTCGTGGGGGCGTCCGGTGTAGCCGCCGAGCACGTAGGCCGAGCCGTCGAGCGTCGCGGCGCCGAAGCTGGTCACCGCGAGCGGGAGGAGTCCGGCCGGGTCGCCGACGCGCGCGCCGCCGTCGAAGCTCGGCTCGGCGGCGGGGGCGGGCTCGTGGCGGGCGGCGGCGGGCCCGATGGAGGCGAGGGCGACGGCGAGGGCGGAGAGCAGGAGGCGTGAGGATCGAGGGTGCATCTTCGGATTCCCGGTCGCGCGGCGGAGCGGCTCCGTCGGCGCCTCAGTGTTGAGAATGAGTCGCATTTTCTATCGAAGACCGGGTGCGGGCGCGAGCAGATTCCCGAGAACGACTCTCAGGGCGCGCCGGGCGGCGTGGTCTCGGTCCTCTCGGCCGGGGCGCCCGCCGCGGGGCGGGGCGACGAGGGGCGGGTGAGGAGGAACACGATCACCGCCGCGCCCGTCGCGACCGCGACCCCCTTCAGGACCGGGGAGAACTCGCGGAACAGGACGGGGTACGAGACCGACAGCGTGATCAGCGCGACGCTGATCCCCTTCGCCCGGCGGCCGACGACGCCGTGCTCCAGCCAGGCGCGGACCGGGGGCCCGAGGCGAGGGTGGGCGAGCAGGCGCTCGTGGAGCGGCTCGGACCCGCGCGCGTAGAGGGCCGCCGCGAGGAGGAGGAACGGGGTCGTCGGGAGGAGCGGGACGAAGACGCCGACCACGCCGACCGCCACGGAGGCGTGCCCGAGGAGGACGAGCAGGAATCGCATCGTCCGCGGATGATAGCGACGCCGGACGGCGCGGGCCTCCCTCCCCGCCGGCCCCGGCTTCAGCGCGCCGACCGGCGGGCGCCCCGAAGGCGATAGAGGCTCTCGACGTCCCCACCCCGGCCGATCCGCTCGCCGACCTCGAGCGTCCCGGTCACCGTGACGGGCCGGTCGCCGACCCACTCCGCGGCGTCGGACGGCGTCTCGAGCGAGACCGCGACCCATTCGTCGAGGACCGGGAGCGGGCCGAAGCAGCAGCCCGGCGGGTATCGCGTCACGAGGAGCGATCGGACCGTACCTCCCTCCGCGTCGAGGACGAGCGGATACCCGGTCAGCCGCACGCGCTTCCCGTCGAGGGCCGGCAGCGGCGCCGGGAACGCCGCGGCGACGAGGGGCGTCCCGTCGACGCGGAGCGGGGCCGGGTCGTACGCGGGGAAGGCGAACCGGGCGAGCGGCACCACGGCCGGAGACTCCGCGGTCCCCGCTCCGGTGATCGGCGGCGGCGCGGCCGAAGCCGGTGCGACGGGCGGGGCGTCGATCGGGGCCCCGGCGACCGGGATCGGGCGGAGCGCCGCGCGGCGGCCCCTGGCGTCGACGACGGCGAGGGCGAGCAACGCCGCGGCGACGACGAGTCGAACCAGCTCCCCGGGGGTCACGGCGCGCCCCGCCGCAGGAGATGGAGGACGCCGCGGCGGCCGCCGCCGTAGAGCGTCTCGCCGTCGGGGGCGCACCGGAGCACCGCGATCTGGTCGCCCGCCGCCTTCCGCTCGCCGAGCGATCGCCCGTTCCGGGCGTCGAACAGCCGCACCGCCCCGTCCGTCCCGCCGGCGAACAGCACGAGGCCGTCGGTCGAGAACGCGAGCGCGGTGACCGGCCGCTCCTCGGTCCAGGCGGCGCGCGGGCCGCCGCCGCGGAGGTCACGGATCTCGATCGTCCCGTCGCGGCGGGCGAGCGCCGCGAGGCCGCGCGTCGCGTCGACCGCGAGCGCGTCGACCCGGTGCGTGGCGTCGGTCTGCGCGCGCCCGACCCGTTCGTCGCTCCACGCGTCCCACGCCCGGACGTTCCCGCCGGCGGCGGCCCACGCGACCGCGCCGTCCGACGGGTCCCGATCGAACGCGAGCACCGGGTACGGCGACGGCGGCCTCTCCGCGAGGAGCGCGCCGTCGACGAGTCCCCAGCGCACTCGCCGCCCGTCGCGGCCGACCGCCAGGACCTCGCCCGGCGCGGCGCGGACCGCGACGGCGACGACCTCCCGGCCGAGCGACCGCGTCCACGTCGCCGTCCCGTCCTCGGCGTCCGCCGCGACGACCGTCCCCGCCGCGTCTCCGGAGACGACCACGCCTTCGATCCAGGCGATGGCGGTGATCGCGCGGCGATGGTGTCCCTCCCACGCGCGGGTCGGCGCGCCGGTCGCGCCGTCGTGGAAGCGGACGGCGCCGTCCGCCCCGCCGCACGCG
>JAUIEL010000870.1 GCA_030428825.1 bacterium | reverse complement strand
CCCCTGGTTCGTCTCGGTGGCGCGATCCTCGTCCTCGGTGTCCTCGGCCGCGTTCTCCTCGGCCTCCTCGAGCTCCTCCTGCTCGTCGTCGCCGCCCTCGTCGAACGGCGAGTCGCCGATGTCGTCCTCCTCGGCGTCGGCGAGCTCGTCGAGGGCGTCGGGGTCGATCCGGACGTTCGAGTAGACGGTGATCACGTCCATCAGGCCCGGGACGTACCGGCCGTCCTCGATGAACCCGTGGAGCAGGAACTCCGACATGTCGTCGACCGCGACCAGCTCGTCGAGGCCGAGCGGGAAGAAGACCTCGTCCTCCTCCTTGTCGACGAACCGGGCCTCGCCGAACGCGAGCTTGCTGTCCGCCTCTTCCGTCGTCGACTGCGCGTACGTCGGGAAGTCGTGGTCACGATCCCCCCGCAGCCACGCCTCGAACCGATCGACGAGGTCGTCCGCCTCGCCGTTCGTGAGGTCGAAGCTCGAGTCCTCGCGGAAGGTGTCGAGGAGCCGCACGAACCGCTCCTTCCACTCCTCGCGGAACCCGTCGTCCTGCGCCGCGAGGCAGAGGAGGTTCATCTTCCGATCCTCGTCGACGACCCGGATGCGCACGTCGAGATCGCCGCCGCCGCCGCCGCCGAAGCCCCCGCCGCCGCCGCCGCTCCCCTCCGGATCGAGCCACTCGTCCGCGAGCGAGTCGGTCGCCGAGCCCTCCTTCGCCTCGCCGAGGTCGCCCCCGCCGCTCCCGAACGCCCCCTCGAACTGCGACGTCCCCTCCCCCTCGGTCCCCGTCCCCTCCTCGTCCGCCTCGGTCTCCTCGTCCTTCAGGTCCTTGATCAGCATCGCGCACGCCTCGTGCCAGGCGCCGCGCGCGGCGTAGTCGTACTTCACGTCCTGGAACAGCGTCAGCGCGATCGAGCGGTCGACGTTCGCGGAGACCGAGAGCTGGCCGACCACGACGACCAGGATCAGGAGCGCCAGGAAGGCGAGCAGCATCGCGGCGCCGCGCTCGCGGCGGGAAGGAGCGTTCATCGGGACTCCGGCGGAGACGGGAGCGGGACCCGGACGTTCGACTAGACGTTTCGGCGCGCCGGTGCTTCCCGGGTTCTCTCCCGGTTCTCGCCGGCCCCTCCGATCAGGCGAACCGCCGGAGGTGCAGCTTCAGCACCGCCTCCCGGAACGGGTCGACCTCGATCGTGCGGTACGCCTCCTCGAAGTCGAGCCACCGGTACTCCCGGTACTCCTCGCCGAGGCGGACCTCGGGGGGCTCCGGCCCGACGTCGTAGCCGAGGCCCCAATCGACGAGGTCGAGGTCTCCGACCTGCTCCCGGTGACGGAACCCGAAGTCTATCAACGCCCTGGGGTGGACGATGCCGGTTTCGTCCCGCACCTCCCGGAGCGCGGCCGCCTCCAGCCGCTCGTCCGGGCGGACGGTGCCGAGGATCGGCCGCCACAGCCCTTCGTGGCGGTGGTGGCGGCGGACGAGGAGATAGCGCGGTCCGGGGGAGTCCTCCCGGAAGACGAACACGGCGACTTGGTGGGTCGGGTGTGCTGCGGCCACGATCGGCGTCCCATGATCTCCTTCCCGTTTCTTCGGCCGGGCGGACGCCCGACCTGAGCCGTTACGATGCCCCCCCGCCGCGAGTTGGATCGGGCCGCCGGACGCCGCGGCCGTCCCCGGGAGCCCTCGATGATCGTCACTCCGTTCCTCGTCGCCGCCCTCGCCGCCCCCGCCGAGGCGCGCCCCCCGTCCCCCGCCGCGCTGTCGATCACCGCGGCGGAGATCCAGGCGCACGTGATCGCGCGCGGGCTGCTGTCGCGGCAGAACTGAACGCGGTCGCTCTCGAGGACCATCCGATCCGAACCCGTATACTCGCTGCATCATGACCCGCGCCGGACCGAGACCCGTCATCTGCATCACCGCCAACGCGACCGAGGCGACGCACCGGCGCCACCTGATGCACGCGACCAGCGAGCGCAACACCGACGCGCTGGAGCGCATGGTGCCCTGCCTGCCGCTGCTGCTGCCGCCGCTGGGGCCGCGCCTGGACATCAAGGCCCTGCTCGGCACGATGGACGGTCTGGTGCTCACGGGCGGACGCGCCAACGTGGAACCCCATCATTACGGCGGGCCGGCGTTCCCTCCCGACGAGCCCATCGACCCGGGCCGTGACGCGGCGGTGCTGCCGCTGGTGCGTGCCTGCATCGATGCCGGCGTGCCCATCTTCGGCATCTGCCGCGGCATCCAGGAGATCAACGT
>JAUIEL010000869.1 GCA_030428825.1 bacterium | reverse complement strand
CGCGTCGTGCTCGTCAACGTGCGCACGCGTCGCGTGGTGCACGTGTTCGCGTCGCGCGTCAACGGCCGCGTGACGACGATGGTTGCTGCGCCCGTGCTCGACGTTGTCGCCGTCGGCTGCGTTGACGGCGGCGTGCTCGTGCTGAACGCGCGCACCGACGAAGTCGTCGCTCGCTTTCGTCAGCCGACGCGCGTCACGTCGCTGCACTGAGGGATCTGGGCCGAGGTCGGGATGGCCGCCTCGGCGATGGGCGAGGGGCCGGGCGAGCCCGGCGCGCGCGTCGGCGAGCAGCCCGACCACCCGATCCTCGACGCGCGCGTGCGCGACCACCGCGGCTTCTCGGTGCTGGCCGGGACGCTGGTGATCGGAGCGATCTTCGTCTTCCTGACCCTCGGCTCGTTGATCGAAGGGCGGGAGATCCTCGTCGCGGCGAGCGGGGAACGCGGCCCGCTCGCGGTCGACGCGGCCCGGGCGCTCGCCGTGCTGTACGCCCATCGCGACGAGGCCGACCCGGACGGCGGACACGCCGCCGAAGCGGAACGCTGGCGGGCCGTCGTCGATGCGCTGGAGACGTCCGAGTGACCGACGTCACCCTCCTCCTCGGCCGCGTCGACGACGGCGACCCGACCGCGTCGGAGGAGCTGTACGCGCTCGTCTACGAGGAACTCCGCGCCATGGCGCGCCGGCAGATGGCGCGCGAACGCCCGGGGCGGACCCTGCAGGCGACCGCGCTCGTGCATGAGGCGTACCTGAAGCTCGTCGGCGCCGAGGGGGAGGACGGCTGGGCGAACCGCCGGCACTTCTTCAAGGCGGCGGCGGAGAAGATGCGCCAGATCCTGATCGACGCGGCGCGCGAGAAGGGGGCGCGGAAGCGCGGCGGCGGCTGGCGCCGCCTCTCGCTCGACCACGCCGGCCTCGCCCTCGACACCCCTCCGGACGGGCTGCTCGACCTGGACGACGCGATCACCGCGCTCGAGGCGGAGCACCCGCTCCGCGCCGAGCTGGTGAAGCTCCGGCTGTTCGCCGGGCTCGGGCAGGGCGAGGCGGCCGCGGCGCTCGACCTCGCGCCGACGACCGCCGACCGGCAGTGGGCGTTCGCGCGCGCCTGGCTCTGGCGGTACCTCGAGAAAACCTGAGAACCCGCGGGGTCGGCCGGCCGGGCTTTCCGCGTGGGGGGCCGAACACCCAATCGTCGGACCCGGCCGCCGCGCCGGGCTCAGGAGACCCTCACGATGCGCCCGATCGTCTCGCTCGCCCTCTCGCTGACCCTGTTCGCCGCCGCGCCCGCGTCGGCCGCCCCGCCGCAGTTCCTCGGCGTCGGCGACATCGCCACCGCCGGCAACGCGGAGCTCTGGATCATGGCCGCCGACGGCGTGACCTCGAACGGCCATCCGCTGACCGGCATCGCCCCCTCGACCTCCCTGTGGGACCCCGAGCAGCCCGACTCGTTCATCCTCGGCCAGGGAGGCGGAGCCTCGAACAGCGGTTCGCTCCGCCGCGTCACCTTCACCGCGCCCGGTCAGGCGACGCCGTCGCTGGTCGCGCCGACCGGCTCGTTCGGACGTCCGGTCCAGCTCTCGTGGGACCAGACCGGCGCCGGCATCGTCGTCGTCACCGACTGGGACCAGGTCCATCGGGTCGACGCGGCGACGGGCGCGACGACGCATCTCACGACCGGCGCACAGCCGTGGGGCTCGAACGTGACGGCCGGGGTCATGGACCGTCTGACCGGGGACGTCTACGTCGGGACCGGCGGCGGAGACGTCTGGCGGCTGGTGAAGGGCGCGAGCGGCGCGACCCTCTGGGCGACCGGCCTCGGGGAGATCCGGAAGCTCCTCGTCGACACGAACGCCTCGCCTCACTACCTCTACGTCGCGAGCGCGGACCGGTTCCACCGTGTCGCGCTCGGCGGCACCCCGCAGCCGGAGGCGTACTTCGGGACGACGTTCACGCCGTCCTCTCCCGGGAGCATTCAGGCCGCGGACTTCGACGCGAACGGCGACATCCTCCTCGGGAACCAGTTCGACTTCGTCTGGCGCCTCCCGAACCCCGCGACCGTCCCGGCCACGGGGGTCCAGCCGGTCCAGGTCGGACAGTACGGCTTCACGAGCGGTTCGGTCTGGATCCGTGACCTCGCGGTCGTCGGATCGACGTCGGAGCCGTTCCGCCTCACGTTCGAGTCGGTCCCGACGCTCGCGGCGAAGATCGAGATCGAGAACGTCCCCACGCCGATCGGCGTCGGCTTCCTCTTC
>JAUIEL010000868.1 GCA_030428825.1 bacterium | reverse complement strand
GCGATGCGTCGGGCGTGGTCTCCGCGAAGGGACGAGTCGCGCTGCGGGGTCGCTCTCGGAGCCTCGTCCCTCCTCCGGCCCCGCCTCGCCCGCTGCGGACTTCCTCACCCGATTCCGGAGTGGGGAACGGGGGAGTTCGGTAGGGACCCATGGGATGGGTCAACCTCGAGGCCCGGCGTCGACGCCGGTTCTCCGCGCCAGCGTCCTCTCGTTCCTTTCCTTCCTCTCGTTCCTCTCCTTCCTTCCCCCGGACCGCGTTCGGGGACGTCTGTGCGTTCGCCACGGCGGCGGCCGGAGGAGGGACGAGCTCTCCGACCCGCTCACGTCCTCGCGCGATGCGTCGGGCGTGGTCTCCGCGAAGGGACGAGTCGCGCTGCGGGGTCGCTCTCGGAGCCTCGTCCCTCCTCCGGCCCCGCCTCGCCCGCTGCGGAGTTCCTCACCCGATTCCGGAGTGGGGAACGGGGGAAGGAGGAGATGACCGGATGAATGGGTTCGCTCGCGGGACCACGTGAACGTGGAGGTGCCCGACCCCGCTTCGCGCATCGGACCGCGGACGGGAGGAGAGGGGGACGCGGGGGGCAGACGTCGGGGCCAGTCCGGGCGGACATACCGTGCCAGGCTCGATTCGTCCGCACCACGGATGCCAGGTGAGCAAGCCGGCGCCAGTCGTGCGGACGATCGAGCCTGGCACGGTATGTCCACCGCCGGTGTCAGGCACCGAAGCCCTGACGTCGGGGACTGGAGGCGCCGCCGACCCTCCGCGTCAGCGGCCTCTCCCTTGCTCTCCCCTGCTCTCCCTTGCTCTCGTTGCTCTCCTCTACCGCAGGTAGAGGTAATACAACCGGCCCTCCGCGTGCGTCCCGCCCGCGATCCGCTCCGCCTCCGGTCCCGTGCCGAGGAAGATGTCCGCGCGGCCGGCGGAGCGGATGGCGCCGCCGGTGTCCTGGTCGACGCCGAAGCTCGTGTACGGCTGCATCGCGCCGGAGAGGTCGGGGACGACCGTCTCGGAGAAGGTGATGCCGCCGCGGGGGAAGACCTTCTTGTCGGTGGCGAGGGTGCGGTACGGCGTCACCTCGATGTTCAGGCTGCCGTACGGGCCGCCCGCGGTCTCGGTGAAGAAGACGTACGAGGCGTTCCGGTTCAGGTACTCGTCGAGCTGCTCGGGGTGGTCGCGGAAGTAGTCCTTGATCGCGAACAGGTTCAGGCGGCCGCGATCGATCTTGCCGTCGCCAACGAGCGACTGGCCGAGGCCGACGTACTCGTGCTCGGTCTTGCCGGCGTAGCCGATCGAGCGGAGCTCGCCGTTCGGCAGGCGGAGCTTGGCCGAACCCTGGACGTGGACGATGTACGCCTCGAGCTTGTCCCTCAGCCAGTACATCTCGAGACCGCGCCCCTCGAGGAGGCCGGCGTCGAACTGCCCGCGGGTGGGGGACGGGCCGATGCCGCCGCCCGTGTCCCAGCCGAGCGGGGTGCCGAACTCGTCCTTCCGGAGCTCGGGCGGGAGGGCGTAGAGCGGATGGCGGTACTCGCCGGTCCGTTCCTCGCGCGCGTCGTAGATCGGCTGGCAGTAGCCGGTGAAGAGGACCGTCCCCGAGCCGTCCCACCCCTTCGAGCGGTAGACCTCGAACCGTTCGCGGATGATCGAGTCGAGCTGGGTCGGCGACGTCGCCTCGAGGAGGACGCGGCGGAACTCCTCGAGGGAGGCGACCGAGCGCGCGTGGTCGATGTCGAGGTACGGCCACCACGGCTGCGACGACGGCTTCCGGAAGTAGTCGAGCGTGCCGTCGATCGCGCGGATCATCGAGTCGCGATCGCCGAACCCCTGCCCGAAGTCCGGGTACTCCGCCGGGTCGGTCACCTTCTCGAGCGCGACCTCCCCCGGGGCGAGCGGGCGGCCGTAGTCCGGCTCGTCGAGTTCGGAGCGTTCGGTCGGGCGGACCGAGAGGAGCGAGCAGGAGATGAGGAGCGGGGCGGCGGCGAACGCCGCGAGGACAGGTCGGATGCGCGCCATCGAATCCCTCCGCCGGTCAACGTAGCAGCCGGAGAAGGCGATCGAAAACGCCGCGTGCCGCGCGACGACGAAATCGTCAGTCGGCCGGCGCGACGGGGAGCGTGACGCGCGCGGTCCCGCCCTCCGCGTCGAGCTCGACCGTGACCGGGTCGCCCGAGGTCCAGTCGCCGTGCGGGACGACGCGGACGACGACCGGTCCGGGGCGAAGACCCGACACGACGGCCGTCGTGTCGACGAACCAC
>JAUIEL010000867.1 GCA_030428825.1 bacterium | reverse complement strand
ACCGGCGACGGGATCCAGGCGACCGTCCTCGCCATCGCCGCCGACCCCAGGGTGGCGTTGCTGTCGACGATCTCCGATCCCGAAGGCCGCTTCCGGTTGAACGGGCTCCCCGCGGGGACCGTCTCGCTCTCCGCCTCCACCGAGACCGGACTCGCCGCCGTCGGCCCGACCCTCGACCTCGTCGCCGGCGCGACCCGCTCCGACCTCGACCTCCGCCTGACCCCCGGCGCGTGGCTCGAACTCGCGCTCTCCGAACAGGGCCCGCAAGCGCACGCGACCGTCCGCGTCGGCGCGACCGTCGTCGCGCGCGTCCCCCTCTCCACCACCGCGCAACCGACCGTCGTCCCGGCGAACGTCGACCTCACGATCGAAGCCTCCGTCGGGTCGGGCCGGATGGAGCGGACGCTGCGCCTCGGGCCGGGTGAGCGTCGTCGCCTCGAGTACCCGGACGGAGCGAACCGGTGAGAGGGAGAATCGTGCTCGGCGCCCTGGTGCTCACGGCGATCGTCGCCGTCGCGCTCGTCGTGACGGGCGGCGCCCCTGACCGAGCCCGGCCGTCTCCCGCGCCGCGCACATTGTCGGTCGCGCCGGCCACCGGCACGCACCCGCCTCCTCCGCCGGCCGAACCCGTGTCGGCACGGCCGTCCGATGCGGCGGCGGAGCCGGACGAGGTCGAGGCGCACCCGTCACCCTCCGTCGCCGCCCGAACCCGGACGTGGCCCGCGTTCCACGGCCGCGTCGTCCGCGCCGTCGACGGCTCGCCGATCGCCGGCGCGTCCGTCGACGAGTACCGAGGTTCGTCACGAGAGATACGAACGGACGCGGGCGGCCGCTTCACCTGGGTCAGCCCCCTGGACGATGTGCTCGTCGTCCGCGCCGCCGGCCACGGCCCCCGCTTCGTCCGGACGCCGGGGCCCGGGACGCGCGAGGACGCTCCGTTCGAGATCCGCCTCGACCTCGGCGCGACGCTCGACGTGACGCTCGACGACCGCCGACCGACCGTGGGGGACCGCGTGGTGCGCGCTCACTTCGTGTCGCACGGGCTCGTGACGAACCTCGACCGCACGGTCTTCGACGACGTCGAGGCGCCCGTCGACGCGACGGGACGCCAATGGCGGGACGCGGCGTCTCGCTCTTCCACGGGCACCCCAGCGCGGGGCTGGGAGGCGTTCGGGGATACAGGGATCCGGACATCCGGTTCCGCCACGAGACGACGGATGCCCGGGGACGCGTCGCGCTGCGCGACGTCCCGCCGGGGACGTACTCGATCGGCGCCGATGCGAATCCGTCCCCCGTGGTCGAGCTGCGCGTCGCCGACCCGGCCCCCGCGGTGGTCGAGGTGGAGATCCCCGCCCCGACCGGCACGCTCGCCGGCGTCGTGGTCGACTCGAGCGGAGCGCCGGTCGAGGGTGCGAGCGTCCGGCTGTTCACGGCGGAGACCTCGGACCCGTCGGATCGCTCGTACTCCGTCCTCGACCGCACCACGGCGAAGGACGGGACGTTCCGGTTCGAGGAGCTGTGGGACGGCGCCTACCTCGCCACCGCCGCCCGTTCGTACGACGCCGCGCCGTGCGCACCGGTCCCCGCCTCGACCGGGAACCACGACGTCCGATTCGTCCTCCCGTCCGGCGCCACCGTGAGCGGCGTCGTCCGCGACTCCGTCTCCGGCGCCCCCGTCGTCGCGAGGACCGTCCTCTGCAGCCCTTCGACCGACTGGTGGCCGCGAGGAGCGCTCGACACGGCCCCGCTGGCGAAGGACTTCCGCTTCGACGACATCGGGGAGGGGACCTACGCCCTCTTCGCGACCACGCCCGACGGAAGGGCCAGCCTCTCCGCCCCGTTCCGTCTCGCGTCCGGAGAGCACCGCGCCGACGTCACTCTGACCGTCGCTCCCGGCGCCGTCCTCCGGGTGGAGGACGAGCACGACGGCGTCTACGCGATCCGGTCCCGGTCGATGTCCCTCGCGCTCGGTCTGCCGATCTCCGGCCGCAGCGACCCGATCGTCGTCCCCGCCGACACCGAGCTGACGATTCGAAGACGAACGCCCGAGAAAACCCTGACCGTCACCCTCGCCCCGGGCGAGCAACGGTCCGTCCGATTCCCCGGCCTCGGAGACGAGTAGCGCTCCGAGGAAGGTGCGGGCTCGAGGAATCGGAGGAAGCACGGGAGAGCGCGCTCACGCGGAGAATCGACATCGACATCGATCCTCCGCGTCAGCGCCCTCCCAACGGTCGGAAGCCCGGAGCGGGGCGAGGCGG
>JAUIEL010000866.1 GCA_030428825.1 bacterium | reverse complement strand
GTCCGCGTCGAGCGTCGCCAGCTCCTCGGCGGCGAGCGCCTCGCGCATCGAACGGTGGAGGAACCGCCACCGCCCGCTCTGGTCCCCGTGGTCGGCGAGGAGGCCCGCGTTCCTCGCGACGTCGTCGAGGAACGCCTCGGGTCCGTCGCTCCAGGTGAGCGTCAGCTTGTTCGCCCGCCCCGTGTCGGCGGCCAGCAGCGACTCGAACTGCTCCTGCAGCTCGGCCTTCGTCCACGACTCCCCCTCGCTCTCCTGCAGCCGGAGCGCGAGGGGAGTGAGGAGCGGCCGCGCCGCGGTCGGCGAGCGGACGCCCCGGGTCGCGCGCGTCCCGTGGCCGCGCGTCAGGAGGACGTCGATCGCCCGGTCGTACAGATCGACCCGCGTCGGCGGGACGCCCGCATGTTCCCTGGCGAGGAACGCGATCATCGAGAGGAGGAGAGGGTTCCGGGCCGGCTCGGCCATCGACGGAGAGGTGGTGACCGTCGCGTGGACCCTGGCGCCGTCCTCCGCGCCGAGCCAGTTCGCGAGCAGCTTCCGCTGACCGGCCGGATCGAGCGGCTGGAGCACCGCCGTCCGGAACCCAGCGAGGCGCGCGTACCCGATCTTCCGCGCGGTCGCCGTGATCCGGAGCCGCGGGTACTCCTCGGCCAGCTCGTCGATGTGCCCGCGCACGTCGTCGACCGCCGCCTCCGGGACCTCGTCGAGCCCGTCGAGGAGGAGCCAGACCCGGTCGGTCTCCTTCGCGAGCCGCCGCAGCTCCGCCGCGAGCCCGGCCGCACCGTCATCCCGGACGTCCCCTTCGGCCAGCGCAAAGACGTCCCGCCCGCGCTCGGCGGCGAGCCGGAAGAGCGGCACGAACACCGGGACCGGGCCGTCGGGAACATCCTTCAGCTCGCCCGCGAGGTCGAAGCAGAGCCGCCGGCAGACCGTCGACTTCCCGGCCCCCGGGTCGCCGAGAACGGTCAGCCGCGCCGTCGGCCCGAGTTCGTCGAGGAGCGCGCGGAGCGTGCCGGTCCGCAGACGCTCCTCGGGGCTCGCGCCCCGCTCGTCCGCGGCGTCGATCGTCAGCTCGACGTAGACGTCGCCGAGCCCGTCCCCCTCGAAGAACGACACGAGGTTCCGGTGGCGATGGCGGAGGAAGCGGCGGTAGACGGCGAGGAGGTCGGCAGACGTCCCGCGTTCCTCGGGCGGCCGGTCGAGCGCCTCGACCAGCTCGTCGAGCTCCTCGACCTCGACGTAGTCGTTCATCCGCCCGGCGACGTCGATCGGCTGGCGCGCCTCCTTGTTCCGCCAGACATGGACCTCCAGCCCGCACCCCGCGGCGTACCCCGCGACGATCGACGCGGCGGCGTTCTCCTCGCCGTCCCGCTCCTGGCTTCGGTGCGGGAACGGCGCCACGATCCAGACGACGCGGCCGACGCCGGCGAGCTTCTCCGGCAGGTCGAGCAGCGACCAGCCGTCGCGCGGGAGGACGCGCCAGTCCGGTCGGAGCGCCTTCACCTGCTCGATCGCCGCCTCGCCGTCGCCGACCTCGGGGCAGAGGAGGAGCGTGACGTCGCCGCGGGTCGGGCGCTCCTTCACCCGAGCGCCGAGGCCGTCGACGAACAGCTCCCGCAGCTTCGAGACCCCCGGCGCCCGCGCGACCAGCTGCGAGCGGAGCGGCGCCCGGTCGCACCACGGCGGGATCGTCTCGTCGCCGTAGACCGCGAGCCGGACCGGCTTCCCGAGCGCGAGCGCGTACCCGATCTCGTACCCGACGTTCGCGTTCGGGAGGTCGAGCAGCGCGACCAGCCGATCGGCCGCCTCGATCCCCGGCCGGACGTTCTCCTCCCAGACCGCGCCCGCGCCGGAGTCGAGGCCGAGGACCTCGACCCTCTCGAACCCCTCGGGCGGCTTCTCGACGAGACGCCGGAGCGTGCCGCGGATCCCCTCGATCCGCGTGTCCCAGATCACGAACCCTCTGAGCCCCTTCGCGTCGCCCGGCACTCCGTCTCCTTCCGCGGGAGCGGAGCATCGTAGCGATCGGTCGGTACGAACGGGGTGGCTCGGGCGCGAGCCAGGAACGCCCGTGCCGGTCCCCTGTCTCCCGTTCCCGCTCGTGCCCACGGGCCCGAGCGCCCTCGCGCTCGCGAACGGTTCAGTTCCAGATCACGCCCACGACCGCCCCCGCCACGACCTCCACCACCCCCTCCGCCACGACGTCCGTCGCCTCCCAGTCGTCGTGCCACAGCTCGAGCGTCACCCGGTACCGTCCCGGCAGA
>JAUIEL010000116.1 GCA_030428825.1 bacterium | reverse complement strand
TGCTGATGTACCTGCACCCGTCGTGGTTCCTGCTGCCGGACCCGGAGACGGCGGTGCGCGTCGCGTTCGCGTCGGTGGCGGTCTGGTGGGCGGTGTTCGCGCTGCCGCTCTTCCTGTTCGTGCCGGAGCCCGCGCGCGACGAGGAGGCGCCCCCCGCGGCCGGCCGGGCGGTGGCCGAGGGGGTCCGGCGGCTGGCCCGGACGTTCCGGGAGGTGCGGCGGCGGCGGACGCTCTTCGTGTTCCTGATCGCGTATTGGCTCTACATCGACGGGCTCGACACGATCGTCCGGATGGCCGTCTACTACGGCGAGTCGCTGTCGCTCCCGTCGTCGAGCCTGATCACGGCGCTGCTGGTCACGCAGTTCGTCGGGTTCCCGGCGACGCTCGTCTTCGGGCGGCTCGGGGAACGGATCGGCGCGAAGAACGGCATCCTGATCGGGCTGGCGGTCTACGGCTCGGTCACCGTCTTCGGCGCGTTCATCACGACGGCGGCGGAGTTCTACGCGCTGGCGGTGGTGATCGGCCTGGTGCAGGGGGCGGTGCAGGCGCTCTCGCGCTCGCTCTTCCTGCGGCTCGTGCCGGCGGGGCGGGAGGCGCAGTTCTACGGCTTCTACAACATGCTCGGGAAGTTCGCGGTCGTCCTCGGACCGGTGCTGATGGGGGCGGTCGGGAAGCTCTCCGGGAGCCCGCGGGCGGGGATCCTCGCCGTGCTCGTGCTGTTCGTCTCCGGCGCGCTCCTCCTGGCGCGCGTCGACGTCGAGCGCGGGCGTCAGGAGGCGGTCGAGAGCTCGTAGACGAACAGCACGATCTCGACCGCGATCAGGAGGACGATGATCCACTCGACGCGGAGGGCGCGGCGATCCTGTTCGAGGGAGAGGAGGGTCTGCGCGGTGCGGGAGATCAGGTCGAGCTTCCGGTCGAGGAGGCCGTGGCGCTCGGCCAGCTCGTACTCGTCGATGAGCCGCGTGTAGAGGCGCTCGACGTCGGGGCGCTCCCAGACGAACTCGGGTTTCTCCTCGACCTCGACCCGCCCGACCATCCGGTGCTGGGCGAGGAGGACGTGGCCGATCTGTTCCTGGAGGCGGCGCCCGCCGACCCGGTGGCCGCGCCCCTGCGCGAGCGCGAGGGCGAGCGGTTCGATGCGGTCGAACGCGTCGGCGATCGCCTCCTCGTGGTGCGCGAGGACGACGCTCTTGGCGAGGACCTCGGCGATCGCCTGCATGTGCGGGATCGAGAGCGCGCGGACGACGACGACGCCGTTCTCCGCCCCCTCGGCCGAGGAGTCCTCGACGCGGATCTCCGCCTCCTCCCGCTCCGGATCGTCGAACGTCGGCTTCGCGAGGGGGCGGACGCGGTCGAGGAACGCGCGGCGCTCCTCGTCGTCGAGGTCGAACAGGGCGACGGCGCCGTATCGGAACAGGACCGCGTGCCCGCCGCGGCCGGCGCGGACGACGGCCGGGGCCTCCACGACGCGTTCGAGGTGTTCGAGCGCGCGGGTGTCGAGCCGCTCGCCGAGGAGCGTGACGTCGACGTGGTGGCGCTCCATGCGCGGCGTCAGCCGATCCAGAACGTCGCGGTCGACCCCTGCTCGGCGACCCGATACGTCTTGGCGCCGGCGCAGGCGCCGCGCTTCACGGCGCCGTTCCTCGGGTCGAACAGGTAGCCGTGGAGGGGGCAGCGGGCGAGCCGGCCCTCGACGAGGTCGCCGGTCTCGAGCCGGCCTCCCTCGTGGGGGCAGAGGGAGTCGATCGCGTGCAACGCGCCGTCGACGCGGCACAGGAGGACCCGCGTCCCGCCGGCGGCGAGGTCGCCGACGGTCACGCCGCGCGCGGTCCCCTCCTGGATCTGATCGGTGTTCGGCACGTCGACCGCGCGGCCCTTGAACAGGGCGGAGAGGATCCGCTTGAGCATGGGGATGTTCTACCCGGTCGCCGGGCCGATCGGTAGGCTCGCGCGCTCGCTCTGGCGCCCCTTGCAGGAGTACGCGATGAGAGTCGGTGTGCCGCGGGAGACGGCCGACGGTGAGAGCCGGGTGGCGATCGTCCCCGAGTCGGTGTCGAAGCTCGCCAAGGCCGGGCTGACGATCGCGGTCGAGCGCGGCGCCGGGGTGTCGGCGCACTTCGCGGACGAGGCGTACGCCGAGGCGGGCGCCGAACTCGTCGCGGACGCGCGCGGCGACGCGGACATCGTCTGCCAGGTCGACCCGCCGACCGAGGCGGACGTGGCGGCGATGAAGGAGGGCGCGGCGGTCTTCTCGTACCTCCCGCACTGGGACCGCCCCGAGCTGCTCACGGCGTTGAACGCGAGGAAGCTGACCGCGTTCAGCCTGGAGCAGATCCCGCGGATCACGCGCGCGCAGTCGATGGACATCCTGTCGTCGCAGGCGACCATCGCCGGCTACAAGGCGGTCCTGCTCGCCGCGGACCGGCTGCCGAGGATCCTGCCGATGCTCGTGACCGCGGCCGGGACGCTGGCGCCGGCGAAGGCGCTGGTGCTCGGCGCGGGGGTCGCGGGGCTGCAGGCGATCGGTACGGCGAAGCGGCTCGGCGCGGTGGTCGAGGGGTTCGACGTCCGGCTGGCGGCGGCCGAGCAGATCGAGTCGCTCGGCGCGACGTTCATCGGGCGCGAGCTGCTGGACGAGGCGTCGGAGGACCGGGGCGGCTACGCGAAGGAGCAGGCCGCGGACAAGGAACGGAAGATCCAGGAGCTCGTGGCGGCGCACGCGAAGGAGTCGCACTTCGTCGTCACGACCGCCGCGATCCCGCGGCGGAAGGCGCCGATCCTGATCACCGAGGAGGCGGTGAAGGGGATGCGGCCGGGGTCGGTGATCGTCGACCTCGCGGCGGAGACCGGCGGCAACTGCGCGCTGACCCGCGCCGGCGAGGACGTCGTCGTCGACGGCGTCACGATCCTCGGGCCGCGGAAGCTGCCCGCGACGATCCCGACGCACGCGAGCCAGATGTTCTCGCGCAACGTGGCGACCCTCCTCCTCTCCATGGTGGAGGAGGGGGACCTGAAGCTCGACTTCGAAGACGAGGTCGTCGCCGGCTGCTGCGTGACGCACGGCGGCGAGACGAGGAGCTCCTCATGATGACCACACTCATCGTCATCTTCGTGCTGGCGTCGTTCGTCGGCTTCGAGGTGATCACCAAGGTGCCGCCGCAGCTGCACACCCCGCTGATGTCCGGGTCGAACGCGATCTCGGGGATCGCGATCGTCGGCGCGATGCTCACCGCCGGGGCGGGGCAGGATCAGGTCTCGTCGATCCTCGGGCTGGTCGCGGTGGTGCTGGCGAGCACGAACGTGGTCGGCGGGTTCCTGGTGACCGACCGGATGCTGCAGATGTTCGCCGGCAAGAAGAAGGGGAGCTGAGACGATGGAGTGGATCACCCTCGTCTACCTCCTCTCGGGCGTCGCGTTCATCATCGGGCTGAAGCGGCTGTCGTCGCCGCGGACCGCCCGGAGCGGCAACGCGATCGCGTCGCTCGGGATGCTGATCGCGATCGTCGCGACGCTCCTGAACCAGCAGATCGTCGAGTTCTGGCAGATCGGCGTCGGCGTCCTGGTCGGCGGCGGCCTCGGCGCGTTCTTCGCGCGGACGGTGCAGATGACGTCGATGCCGCAGCTCGTGGCCGTCCTGAACGGCTTCGGCGGCGGCGCCTCCCAGCTCGTGGCGGCGGCCGAGTTCCTGCGGCTGACCCACCGCGGCGACCCGATCGACCTGATGACCGGCACGTCGATCATGCTCGCGTCGATCATCGGCGCCGTGACGCTGTCGGGTTCGTTCATCGCGTACGCGAAGCTGCAGGGGCTGAAGATCATCGCCGACCGCGCGGTCGTCTTCCCCGGGCGGCACCTCGTCAGCGCGCTGCTGCTGCTCGCCACGCTCGGCCTCGGCGCGATGCTGGTGAACGACCCGTCGCACGGCTCGCTCTTCCTCGTGATGCACCTCGTGGCGATGGTGCTCGGCGTGCTGCTGGTCATCGCCATCGGCGGCGCGGACATGCCGGTCGTCGTGGCGCTGCTGAACTCCTACTCCGGGCTCGCCGGCGCCATGGCCGGGTTCATCATCGACAACAACGCGCTGATCATCACCGGCGCCCTGGTCGGTGCGTCGGGGCTGATCCTGACCAAGATCATGTGCAAGGCGATGAACCGCTCGATCGGCAACGTCATCTTCGGCGGCTTCGGCGCCGAGGGCGGCGGCGCGGGCGGCGGCGGGCCGGAGGGGACGATCCGCGAGGTCGACGCCGAGGGGGGCGCGATGCTGATGGCGTACGCCAATCAGGTCGTGATCGTGCCGGGGTACGGGCTCGCGGTGGCGCAGGCGCAGCACGTCGTGCGCGAGCTCGCCGACCTGCTCGAGAAGCGCGGCGTCGAGGTGAAGTACGCGATCCACCCGGTCGCGGGGCGCATGCCGGGGCACATGAACGTGCTGCTCGCCGAGGCGAACGTGCCGTACGACAAGCTCTGGGAGATGGAGCGGATCAACTCCGAGTTCGACCGGACCGACGTGGCGCTGGTGATCGGCGCGAACGACGTCGTGAACCCGGCGGCGCGGCACGACACCAGCAGCCCGATCTACGGGATGCCGATCCTCGACGTCGACAACGCGGCGAACATCATCGTCATGAAGCGGTCGATGAACCCGGGGTTCGCGGGCATCCAGAACGAGCTCTTCTTCCACGAGAAGACCCGGATGCTGTTCGGCGACGCGAAGGCGCGCCTGAACGACCTCGTCGAGGAGCTGAAGCAGATCGAGTAGCGACCGCGCGACCCGACGGCTCGGGTCCGTCCGAGACGAGGGAGGCCCGGCGCGCTCGACGAGCGCGCCGGGCCTCTCTCCATCGAGGTCGGGTCAGCCCTCGGAGGGGGCGGCCTTGATGGCGATGTCTCCGGTCTGCTTGCCGAACGCGACGTAGATGCCGCCGGTGAAGTCCTCGTCGCCGGCGTAGAAGCTGACGATCAGCCGCTTCGACTCCATCGGGGACTCGCGCAGGCCGAGCGGGACGTGGATCTCGCTGTCCGCGCCGAACAGCGTGATCCTCCACGCGTAGTCGTCGTCGAGCGTGAAGCCGAGCTTGTAGTCCCCCTCCGGCACGCGGACGTCGCCGAGGAGGATGTCGCTGCCGGCCGAGAAGTAACCGAGCGGGCTCTGCTTCGCCGAGCCGTTGATCCGGCTCTTCATCCGCTCGCGACGCTCCTCGTCCTCGAGCGTCTTCGCCCATCGACCGGCCGCCCAGGTGATCGCGGTGTAGCTCAGCTCGACGCGGCCGGTCGGGCCGAGGTCGATCGCCTGCTCGATCTCGGGGGCGTTCGTGTTGGTGGCGCCCATCTTCTGCGCGGCGGCGTCCGAGGCGGTGAACAGGGCGGCGGAGAGGGCGAGGATCGCGATACGGTTCATGAGGTCCTTCCTTCGGGGATCGACCCGTTGCGGGCGGCCGAGATATCAGGAGGACAGCGTACTCGGTCAGCGGGTCGCGGGGGTCGACAGGTCCTCGACGAGTCGGCGCCCCGGCCGGGTGTTCCAGGTCTCGCGGTACCTCCGGTGCTCCGGACCGTCGGGGTACGCCTCGTCCGGCCCGTACGGGTAGCCGCTCATGCCGTGGAACGGGAGCGGCTCGACCAGGCCGCCGTACGCCGAGTTCGGGTCGTCGTCCTTCGCCCATCCGTCCAGGAAGAGGAGGTACGTCCGCCCGGCGCCGTCCGCGGGGGCGGTCCCGCCGGCGGGGAACCGGAGCCTCACCTCGTCGCCGGCCGAGAAGACGACGAACCGGTCGTCGATCGCGTCGAGGAGCGGGAGGACGTCGCCGAAGCGGGTCAACATGCCCCGGTGTTGGTTCCACGGCGCCGGCATGGTCCGCGTGTAATCGAACCACTCCGGGTCCTGCGCCCGGAGGCGCGGCAGCTTCTCGGAGAAGCCGCGGGACCGGAGCTCGGCCGAGGCGGCGTCGAGCTTCGTCACCGAGAACGGATGGTCGCCGTCGTCGACCGCCACCCGGATGCGGTCCCAGTAGAGGCGGAGGGTCGACGCGATCCGGAGCCGCGGGTCGTCCCGGTTCAGGAGGTCGCCGACGTCGAAGACCATCGTCTTCGTCTTGCCGGTCGGGAACCCGATCGGCGGGCCAGACTCGCGCCACCCGCCCGCGCCGTCGGGGACGGAGAGCGTCGGCGGGACGAACTCGACGCCGTCGTGCTGCGCCGCGGCGATGTTGACGCTGGCGTCGGTCCAGTAGAACCAGCCGGTCATCAGGAGCCGGACGCGCGCCGCGTCGCGCACCGCGTCCGGCAGGGTCAGCTCGAGCCAGTGCGGCGTCGCCAGCCCCTGGAACTGCGCCGCGAGCGGTTCGAACGGGACCGCGTGCTCCTCGTCCTGCCGCGCGAGCGCGTCGGTCCAGTCGTTCCCGTCGCTCCCGATCGCCTTCGCGACCGGCGACGCCCCCTTCACCGCGTGGATCGTCTTCGGCGGGAACGGCGGGAAGCAGAACCGCTCCTCCGGGTGGATCTCGACGTCCTCGGCGTGGTCGACGACCCAGAGCTCCGCCCGGTCGAGGTACGTCGCCTCGCGGAGCTCCTCGGTGATCGCGAGCTCGTACGCTCCGTCCCTCGGCGCGAGCCGGTCCCCCGCGATCCGGACCAGCTCCTCGTGGTTCGGAGGCACGTAGGCGCCGGGCGCCATCGGGAGGCCGAGCGGCGTCGCCCCGAGGACGTCGCCGATGAACGACCACGTCGAGCCGTCCCAGGTGTAGAGGAACGGGCACGACCCGGAGAGCCCCTCCTTCTGGACCATCTCGATCGGCGCGCCGGCGGCCGGCCGGATCGCGTACTGGACCACGCCGTTCGGCCACGTCACCCGGAGGACGTCCGGCCGGTCCGCCGCGCCGAGGCCGAGTCGGAGGTCGGGGCGCTCGGCGAAGCGATGGGTGTAGAGCGAGCCGGCGCGCATCTCGACGATCGCGCCGACCGCGGGGCGGTTGTCCTTCCGTCCTTGCAGGTGGAGCCGGACGACGTGGGTCGGCGGCGGGCCGCCCTGTCGCTGGAGGACGACGCCGCCGTCCGCCGCGGCGAGGACGAGGTCGAGGTCGCCGTCGCCGTCGAGGTCCTCGACGAGCGGTCGGCCGGCGGGGGGGAGGCGCCCGGGGAGGTCGATCGCGAGCCACGGGTCGGTGAGGAGCGTGCCGAGCGCGATCGAAGCTCCGGCCCCGGCGGCCGGCGCGCCCGTCACGAGGTCGAACTCGCCGTCGCCGTCGACGTCGCGGAGGGCCGCGGGGCTCCCGTCCCAGCCGGCCGTCAGCGGCGACGGGTCGTCGAACGTGCCGTCCCCCCGGTTCCGCCGGAACGTCGCCGGTTCCCCGGCCAGGATCAGGTCGGTCTTCCCGTCGTGGTCGACGTCGCCGCGCAGCGCGCCCGGCATCGACGCCGGGAGTCCGGTCGCCGCGCCGTCCCGGATCTCGAACCGCCCCTTCCGGAGGTTCGAGAGGACGAGCGTCGGCGCGTCGGGACCGCCGACCAGGAAGTCGACGTCGTGGTCGTGGTCGTGGTCGAGGAGGACGATCCAGGTGAACGCGCCGTCGGGCATCGAGGCGGAGGTCGTCGCGTCCTCGAACGTCACCGGCGCCGGGTGCTCCGCGCCGAGGTTGCGGCAGAGCGCGAGTCCGTCCCCGGTCGCGACGAGGAGGTCGAGGTCCCCCTCGTGCTCGAAGTCGACGAAGACCGCGTCGACGAGCGCGCCGCGCGCCGGGTCCGGCAGGGTCGCCGTGTCGTCGCGCCACGCCTCCTCGACCCGCGTCCGGAGCGCGGTCCGGTCCTCCCCGAGGAGGAGGACGCTCGCCAGCCCGTCGTTGTCGAGGTCGGTCGGGACGACGCGTCGCCATGCGCCGTCCGCGAGCCGCTCCTCCGCGTACTCCCGGTTCGCTCCCTGCCACGCCACCGCCGCGCCGCCGTCGCCGACCGCGAGGAGGTCGAGGTCGCCGTCGTCGTCGACGTCCCACGCCACGACCTCGGCGAGCGCGCCGAGGTCGCGGAACAGGTCGAGCGGGCGCGCCTCGAACGTCGGCGTCGCGGTCGCGGCGTCGCCGAGCCGAGCGGCCGGCGCGGGGATCGTGATCTGACCGAGGAATCCCCGGTCGAGCTCGTCGACCGACGGCGACTTGATCCCCTCCGCCTCCAGCCGCTTGAACCGCGCGATCAGGTCGCGACCCTCCTCGACGCGGGCGGGGTCCTTCGAGCGGAGGAGGAGCTGCCCGAGCCGATAGACGCCGGCGAGGTAGTAGCTCCCGCCGAACTCGATACCGCGGTCGAGGACGAAGCGGTACTCCGCCTCCGCCTCGTCGCGCCGGTCGGTGTCCGCGAGAGACAGCCCGTACAGGAGACGCGAGGCCGGGTCGTCGGGGTGGGTCGCGAGCACCTTCTCGAACGACTCGAGCGCGAGGTCGTACTCGAGGTGACGCCGCGCGAGCACGCCCCGGCAGAACCACGCGCGCGCCGAGTCCGGTTGGCGTTCGAGCGCCTCCGCGAGGTGGGCGCCGGCCCGCTCGTCCGCGGCGCGCCGTTCGGCGGGGTCCATCATCTTCACGGCGTGGGCGATCTCGAGGCACGCCGCGTTCACGAAGTCCTGCGCGGTCGCGAAGCGCGACTCGAGCACCTCCCGCATCGCGGCGCGGGAGTCGTCGTAGCGCTCTTCGGCGAAGTTCGCCGCGGCGAGTTCGCGCGCGACGACGACGTCCGTCGGCGGCGGGCCGTCCGGCGTGCGGTCGCCGCACGCGGGGAGGCCCGCGCCGAGCGCGAGGGAGACCAGGAGGAGGTGGACCGACGACGAGCGGGAGGAGGCGTGGAGTCGAGGCATGCCCCGATCATACGGGCGCGCCGGAGCGCGGGGGAGGCGCCGCCGCGCGGCCCGTCGCCGTCGGCGCCCCGCGTTGAGCCGGACGCGCCCGCCTCGTACAGTCGAGGGTCCCCGCTCCCGAGCCGCTCCCACCCTTCCATGACCCGACCTCACGCTCACGCTTTCGCAATCGCTCTCGCCGTCGCGTTCAGTGCGCTCCCCGGCTGTCGAGAGGAGGGGGAGCGTCCGCCGAGGGGGAGCGCGGCGCCGCTCGCTCCGATCGAGGACCCGGCGTCTCGGGTCGCCGATCTCGACGTGGTCGAGGAGCTCTCCGAGGCGGTCGCGGCCGTCCTGATCGACTGGGGCGAGGCGCTCCGGCGGGGCGACTTCGACGGGGTTCGGGCGAGGCTGGCCGACGAGTTCGAGGGGCCGGACCTCGCCGCGATGGAGCTCGCCGGCGAGGCGAACGGGCCGGTCGGGATCCGGCGCGCCGCGGCGACAGCCGACGCGTTGGCGGCCGTCGGGGCGGACCGGTTCGTCGAGGGGCTCCGCGCGTTCCTCTCCGCGTTCGAGGAGGTGCGGCTCGTCGAGGCGATGCTCGCGCGCGCCGAGTTCGAGGCCGGGTCGCCGGTCGGGGTCGGCGGCGTCGTCCTGACCGTCCTCGGGCGCGCCGCGGACGGCGGGCCGCTCGAGCGCGTCGTCCGGTTCCGTGCGCGCCTCCGGGAGGGGGGCGGGACCTGGACGATCGCGCGGATCGGCGCGCCGTCGGTCGAGGAGCTGCGGCGGGCGGCCCCGCTGTTCGCCGACGTGACGGTCGCGGCCGGAGTGGCGCACGACGGGCCGGCGTTCGGGACGGAGGGGAACGAGTCGTTCTTCTGGGAGGGGGCGGCGAGCGCGGACGTCGACGGCGACGGCCGGTTCGACCTGTTCGTGCCGTCGGACGGGCGGAACTTCCTGTACCGGAACGCGGGGGACGGGACGTTCGAGGAGGTCGCCGACGCGGCGGGGGTGGCGGCGCCGGGGGACGGGACGGCGGCGCTCTTCCTCGACGCGGACCACGACGGCGCGGTCGACCTGCTGGTCGGGCACGCGGGGTACGTGGAGAAGCGGGACCGGGTCGGCGGTCCGAGCCGGCTTTACCGGAACGTCTCCGCGGCGACGGAAGACGGCGGCCTCCGGTTCGAGGACGTCGGCGCGGCGGCGGGTTTCGACGCGCTGCACGTCACGTACTCGCTCGCCGCCGCGGACGCGGACCTCGACGGCTTCGTCGACGTCCACGTCGCGAGCTACAACGTCGAGGGGGTGATCGCGCCGAACTCGTGGCACGAGGCGTCGAACGGGACGCCGAACGCGCTCTACTTCGGGAGCGCGGAGGGGAGGTTCGTCGACCGGGCGGCGGAGGTCGGCGTCGCGGACTCGCGGTGGAGCTACGCGGCGGCGTTCTGCGACTTCGACGAGGACGGCGACCAGGACCTGTACGTGGCGAACGACTTCGCGTCGAACGCGTTGTTCAGGAACCGCGGCGACGGGACGTTCGAGGACGTGACGGCGGCGCTGGGGGTGACCGACGTCGGGAACGGGATGGGGGTCACCTGGGGCGACCACGACGGGGACGGCGACCTCGACCTGTACGTCGCGAACATGTCGGCGGTCGAGGCGACGCGGATCCTCGATCGCGTGGCGCGGCCGGACGGGGACCCGCTGGAGCGGACGGTGCGGAACCTCATGGGGGGGAACACGCTCTTCACGTGGACCGGCCAGCGGTTCGAGAAGGCGGACGTCGGCGGGGACGACGCGCGGTGGGCGTGGTCGGCGCAGTTCGACGACCTCGACCTCGACGGTGACCAGGACCTGGTCTGCGTGAACGGCTTCCTCTCCGGCCCGTCGCGCCGGGACACGCGGAGCGTCTACTGGCGGCACGTCGTCCAGTCGACGTTGCCGCCACGGGAGACGTTCGTCACGGAGGAGGTGAACTCGGCCGCGTACCAGGATCGCCAGATGGGGCCGGTCTTCGCGGGGATCGCGTCGTTCGCCGGCCACGAGCGGGACAAGGTCTGGTTGCGGGACGGCGGCCGGTACCTCGACGTCTCCGCCGTGTCGGGGGCGGACGACGAGAACGACGGGCGGGCGCTCGTGTTCGCCGACTTCGACGACGACGGCGACCGCGACCTGTTCGTTCATCACTCCCAGCTCGGGCGGCACCGGCTGTACCGGAACGACGCGCCGGCCGGGACCGGACACCGCTCGATCAAGGTGCGGCTCCGCGCGGCCGAGGGGCCGGCCGAGGCGATGGGGGCGATCGTCCGCGCCACGATCGGCGGTCGGACGACGGCGCAGGTCCTCGCGTTCGGCTCCGGCTTCCTGTCGCAGAACGCGCCCGAGCTCGTCTTCGGCGTCGGAAGCGAGGCGACCGCGAGCGAGGTGACCGTCCGCTGGCCCGGCCGCGCCGTCGAGTCGTTCGGCGCCCTCGAGGCCGGCCGGACCTACCTCCTGAAGGAGGGCCGCGGCCGAGCCGCCGAACTCCCCCGCCACCCGATCGACCTCGGCGACCCGCCCCCCCGCTGACCCCCGACCCAACGGCGTCCGACCCCAACGGCGTCCGACCCCACGACTCGCAAGGGGTGGGGTCTGACCCCACCCCACTCACCTGGGTCGTCAACACATGGCCCACGAACACCTTGCGCCGTTTCGCGAATCGGGAAGCGTGCCGCTCGCGGCTCCGGGATCGTGTCACGTGGGGGCGGTCCGGCCTCGACGCGGAGGAGGCATCGTCGCCATAGACCATTGTGAGGAAACAGGATACGCGTGACCTGGCGGTTCGGTCGTGCAAGTGAGTGAGGTGGGGTCAGACGCCACTGCGCGCGCGTCGTGGGGTCTGACGCCGTTTGGGGGGTCAGGGGCGGGGGGCGAGGACGATGAGGCGGAGGGCCTCGAGGCGGATCCGGTGCTTCGCGAGGCCGTCGTCGAGGGCGCGCTGCTCGGCGCGGGCGGCTTCGAGCTCGGGGGCGACGCTCGGATGGACGGCGGTCAGCTCGGTCAGGCGGTCGACCAGCGGCGCGAGTTCGTCCTGCATCCGCGCGCGCGCCGCGTCCGCGATCGCCGGGCCGCGCGCCTCCGCGAGCTCCCTCGCCGCCTCGACCAACGCGGGGATCCGCCGCGCGACGTCCGGCAGCGTGAGCACCCGCGCGTCGATCTCCGCCGCCTCCCGGCGCGCACGCTCGGCGTCGATCGCCGCCTCGTCGCCGCCCGCGTCGACGACCACCCGGATCGGCGTCGGCGGGAAGAACCGGTCCGCCCGGAGCTCGCGGGCGACCGTCGGCTCGGCGACGTAGATCGCCTCCAGGCACCACCCCGCCCGATCGTCGTCGAGCCGCACGACCGCCGCGTTCCCCGCCTCGTGCGCGAGCAGGTCGTCGAGCGTGTCCCGCACCATCGGGTGATCGAACCCGAGCAGCACCCGCTCGGGGTGCGCGAGCCCGGTCTCGCGGTCGAACGTCACGGCCATCTCCTGCCCGTGGAACCCGGGGAACGGCCGCCGGTACGACGGCCCGGTGCGGAGCGTGTACGACCGGTCCCCGATCCACTCCGCCTCGATCCCCGCCCGCTCGAACGCGTCGAGCATGAACTGCTCGAGCTCCGGCCCCTCCTCGGTCTGGTCGATCGACTCTCGCAGCGCCGCCGCCGCCTCCCCGTCGAACGACGTCAGCTCCAGCAGGCGGTCCCGCCCGTGCTCGAGCTCGTCGAGGATCTGCGCGTTCCGCTCGCGGCCCCGCGCCACGACCGCCGCGATGGCGTCCTCGTCGTCGGCCAGGAGCGACTCGACCAACGCGCCCCCGAACTCGCGGTCGATCGCCGGCGTCCCGTGCCACGGCGTCTCGAACACGCGGAGCGCCTCGTCGAACCACCGTCGCAGTCGCGCCTGTGGCGTCCCGGCGACCGTCGGCACGTGGATCTCCACCTCGGCCGCCTGCCCGATCCGGTCGACGCGGCCGATCAGCTGCTCGAGCCGGTCGGCGGTGAGCGGCAGGTCGAGGAGCACGAGGTGCCGCGCCACCTGTTCGGC
>JAUIEL010000865.1 GCA_030428825.1 bacterium | reverse complement strand
CGCCCGGACGCCGACGCCCCCCGCGCCGCCGACCCCGCGCCGGCGCACGCCCCCCGCCTCGTCCCGCTCGCCTCCCCCGCGCGCGCGCCCGCCCCGGTCGCCGCCGTCGCCGCCGCCCCACCGACCGAGCCGGCGCTCCCCGTCCCGACGTCGCCGGCCGGTCCGTCGATCGAACGGATCGTCGCCCTCGCCTGGCTCGCCGGCGCGCTCGTCGTCCTCGCCGTCCACCTCGCCCGCCTCCGCCGCACCCGCCGCCTCCTCGCCGCGGCGTGGCCGGTCGAGGACGCCGCGCGACTCGACGCCTGGCGGCGCGCGTCCGCGGGCTCGCGGCTCGCCGGGCGGGTCCGCCTCCTCGAGTCGCGGGCGGTCGCCGCGCCCGCCTGCTGGGGGGTCCTCCGGCCGACGATCGTGCTGCCGATGGAGTCGCCCCGGTACCGCGCCGGCGCGTCGCTGGAGTGGGCGCTGCTGCACGAGCTGATCCACCTCGAGCGGAACGACCCGCGCGACGTGCTCGGCCAGCGGATCGTGACCGCGCTCTTCTGGTTCCACCCCGTGGCGTGGTGGCTGTCGCGCGCGCTCGACCGATCGCGCGAGCTCGCCTGCGACCACCTCGTCGTCGAGCGCGGCGGCCGCCGCCGCAGCTACGCGCTCGCCCTGCTCGACTCGGCCGCCCCGGACGACGCGCGCCCCGACGCCGTCGCGCCGCCCGCGGTCGAGAAGGCCGCCGGACACCTGCTCGCCTGGTCCCCCTCGCCGTCGCAGTTGAGAAGGAGAATCGAGATGCTGACCCGTCGCCACGCCCCGCTGTCCCCCCGCCGCCGGCTCGTCTACGGCCTCGGCGCCGGCGCGCTCCTCTCGGCGTGCTGGGCCGGCCAGCTCGCGATCGCCTCGACCTTCGACGCCGGCGACGAGCGGCTGGTCGCGTTCTGCGATCCGAAGAAGAAGAGCAAGAAGGCGCCGCGGTTCACCGAGCCGCGACCGCCCTCGACCCCGCGGCGCTCGGACGCCGACGTCGTCCACGAGCCGTCGCCGGCCCCCGCGACGACGCCGATCCGCCTCGACGAGCGGTCCCGCAGCTGGGTCGTGCCGCGCTCGTCGCTCGACCAGGAGGTGCGCGACTCGCTCGTCCGGACGCTCCTCCACGACGAGTCGCCGGAGATCCGCGCCGCCGCGGCCCAGACGCTCTCCGCCCACCTCGGGGACGAGAGCGTGAAGAACGCGTTCCTCCGCGCGATGGGGAACGGCTGCGACAAGACGCGGGCCCGCCTGATGGACGACCTGCTGTCGCGCGAGCCGATCAGCGACGACATGCGCGACCTCCTGACCCGGATGTTCGGCGAGCCGAGCCGGTCGCGCGGGACGCCCGCCGACGCGCTCCGCGCCGCGGGCGACCCCGCCGACGCGCGCCTCGCGCTGATCCACGCGGTCCAGGACCACCGCGACTCCGTCGTCCAGCTCTCCGCCGCCGAGGCGCTCTCGTCCCACGTCGACGAGACGCAGGTTCGCCAGGCGCTCCTCGCCGCGCTGAAGAAGGGCCGCCACGAGGTCGCCCGCATGGCGATGATCCGCGCCCTCGAGCCGCACGTCGCCGAGCCGGACGTGCGCGACATGTTCCAGTACCTGATCCCCCGCGACGACAACCCGGTCGCCGTCCAGGCGATGGCCGAGGCGCTCGCCCTCCGCGCCGACGACGCCGGCGTCCGCGCCACGATGATCGACATCCTCCTCGGCGAACGGAACGACCTCGTCAAGGTCCGCTTCGCCGAAGCGCTCGCCCGCCACGTCCACCAGCCGGAGGTGAAGCGCGCCTTCATCGAGATCCTCCCGAAGCTCGGCAACGAGGTGATCCGGATGCGCATGGTCACCGCGCTCGCCTCCCTCGTCGAGCCGGGCCGGGGCCCGAGCCCGAAGGCGGATCGGAGGACGAACACGCTGCCGCTCCCGGAGCCGGCGGACGGGACGATCGTGCCGGTGATGAAGAGGGGGTAGGGGAGGAGAAGCAGGGGAGAGCACGGGAGAGCAACGAGAGCAGGGGAGAGGGCGCTGACGCGGAGGACGGACGGGGTCGACAGGACTCCGCGTGAGCGCCATCCCATGGGTCCTTACCGGACTCCCCCTCTTTCAAACCCGGAATCGGGTAAGGAACTCCGAAGCGGGCGAGGCGGGGCCGGGAAGGGGAGGTGGCTCCGAGAGCGACCCCGCAGCGCGACTCGTCCCTTCGCGGAGACCACGCCGGACGCATCGCGCGAGGACGTGAGCGGGTCGGAG
>JAUIEL010000115.1 GCA_030428825.1 bacterium | reverse complement strand
GTGGCCTTCGCCACCGTCGGCTATGTGCTGACGATGCGGCCGCTCGATTCGCATATCCGCTCGTCCAATCCCTATGCGCAGGGCTGGATCGCGGCGCTGATCTGCTATCCGCCGTTCATCCTGATGTCGGGCGGCGGGCCGCTCGACCTCTTCGTCGGCGGCGGCACGCCGGTCGCCCCGATGGCCCTTCTCGCGACGAGCGTGAACGGCAACCCGACGTCGACCGTCCTCTTCCTCACCTCGCTCGACGCCGAGGGGCGGTGGCACCTCGCGGTCCCGAACACCCCGATCGCGGCGGGACTGACGATCACGCTCCAGGCGTTCGCCGAGGACGCCCCGGCCGTGGTCGTGACGAGCCGCGAGGAGACGCTCGCGTTCGAGTGAGGCGACTCGATTCGCGGGTGCGACGATCGAGGACGCGCGGGCCGGAACGCCGGCCCGCGCGTCGTCCCGCTCCCTTTACCCCGCTTCCAGGCCTCTCCGCCGCGCCGCCGCACGCGGGTCGCCGGCCTCGGCCGCTTCGAGATAGAGGCGGCTCGCCGACGCCCGGTCGCCGCGGCGCTCCGCGATCAGACCGCGGAGGTAGAGGACGCGGGCGCGCGGGGCGCCGAGCGACTCGGCGACGTCGAGCGAACGGAGCGCGGCCTCGTGCTCTCCGGCGAGGAACCGCACTCCCGCCTCGACCTCGCGCAGGCCCGAGTGGTCGGGCGTGCGGTCGATCTGTTCCTCGACCAGACGCCGCGCCAGGGGGATGCTCCCCTCCTCGAGCGCGATCCGGGCCCGCAGCACCACCGCGTCGGCGTGGCCCGGCGCGAGCCTCCGCACCCGGTCGAGGTACGACACCGCCTTCGTCCGCTCGCCCGCGTCGTGGGCGAGCTGGGCGCTCGCCATCAGGGACGGCACGTGATCGGGGAACTCGAGCGTCAGACGCTCGATCTCGTTCCGGATCCGACCGCTGTCGACGATCACCTCCTCGTCCTCGACGACGACCCCCGCCCCGTGGGCCGCGACGGCGCGGCGGGACGCGAGCAGGGCGGAGAGGCGTTCGTCGGCGACCGGGGAGTCCGTGCGCGCGTGCGGCGCGAGCCCGCCGCAGCCCGGGAGGAGCGTCAGGAGGACGGCCCCCGCGAGGAGGGCCGGCCGGGCGACGTCGGACGAGGAGATCTTCATCGGTTTCCTTGCGAGATGCTGTCGGCGAGCTGGAAGAAGGTGGCGAACGCGGGCCCGAGCGTGAACACGAACAGTCCCGGCAGGAAGCAGAGGACGAGCGGGAAGACGAGCTTCACCGGGAGCGACTGCGCCCGCAGGAGCGCCTGCTCGCGGCGCCGGCTCCGGAGATCCTCGGCCTGGCGTCGGAGGAGGTCGGCGAGACCGATCCCCGCGCTCTCGGCGTGGATCAGCGCGGAGCAGAAGGTCGAGAGCGCCGGGACGTCGACCCGCGCCGCCATCCGCCGCAGCGCCTCCGCCCGCGCCACCCCGGCCGTCCCGTCCCGTTGGAGGAGGGCCAGCTCGTGGATCAGCGGCCGCTCCGTCGACTCGGACTCGATCAGCCGCGCCGTCCCCGCCGCGAACCCGAGGCCCGCCCGCGCCATCGCCGCCAGCAGCTCCAGCACCGCCGGCAGGTCCTCCTCGATCCGCTCGACGCGGTCGGCGCGGCGCCCGCGCACGACGAGGAACGGCGCGGCGAGCAGGAGGACCGCGACGACCCACGGCGCCGCCGCGACCAGCGGCACGCCGAGCGCGGCGAGGACGCCCGGGGCGTCGACGGCCCATTCCCTCGCTCGCGCGAGGAGCCCGAGCCGATCGAACGCCGCGAATCCGAGGATCGCGAGGAGGGCCGCCGCGGCGAGCACCCCCAGGAAGACGGCGTCCGCGTGGGCGGAGCGGAACCCGGCGCGCTGGAGCCACCCGCGCAGCCCCGAGGCGGCCTCGGTCCGCGTCGCCGGCCCGGGGCCGCGTGCGTCTCCTCCTTCCCCCGCGCGCGTCGCGGCGAGCCGCTCGCGGACCCGGGTCCGGACGAGCGCCCGCGTCCCGGCCACGAGAGCGACCGCCCCGCCGACTCCGAGCAGGATCACGACCCCGTTCACGCCGACGACCTCGTCAGCCGCCGCATCCAGAGGAGCCCGACCGCCTGCAGCACGACGACCATCGCGGCGACGCGGGCCCCGACCCCCGACTCGAAGAACGCCCGGGCCCCCTCGGGGTTGGAGGCCCACATGAGCCCGGCCACGGCGTAGGTGATCCCCAGGATCCCGACCACCGAGAGCTGCGCCTCGGCCGCCTGCGAACGCACCCGCCTCGTCACGTCGATCCGGTCGCGCACCACGCGCGCCACGTTCCGCAGCGCCGGCGCGATGCTGCCGCCGACCTCCCAGTGGACGGCGAGCGTGAACGCGAGCAGGCGGGCGGATTGCAGCGGGACGGCGCGCCGGAAGTCCTGGAACACCTCGTTCGGATCGTCGCCGAGGCGGAGCCGGGCGGTCAGGCTCTCCATCGCCGGTCGGAGCGGCGCGCGGCTCTGCGTCGCCGCCACCTCCAGCGCCGCCAGCGCGGAGAGCCCGGACTGCAGCGACGCGGCGAGCAGGTCGACGGCGTCGGCGAGCTGTTCCTCGGTCCGGACGAGGCCGCGCAAGGCGAACACGTCGGCGAACACGTGCGCCACGATCCCGACCACCGCCGCGAGGGCGAACGCGAGGACCGGCTGCACCCCGACGCTCCCCCACAGCAGGAAGAACGCCGCGAGCCCGACCGCGAGCGCGACGACGCCCCCGAGGAGGCGACCGTTCTCGCGCCCCGGCAAGACCGCGCCGGGCGGCCGAGCCTCCTCCGCGCGAGCCTCCTCGAGGCGGCGGACGATGCGCGCTCGCCGCGACGACGCGCGCGACCAGAGCACGGCGGCGACGACGAGGACCGTGACCGCGAGGACCGCGATCGCGTCACCCATCGCGCGGCCTCCCGCGGTCCTGGAACAGGCGCGCCGGCAGCGGCTTCCCCCGCCGCTGCAGCTCCTCGGCGAACCGGGGGAGGATGCCGGTCGCGACGTACGCTCCGATCACCGCGCCGTCCCGCGTGCCGTGCCGCTCGAACCGGAAGATCTCCTGCATCAGGGGCGTCGTCCCCTCGAGCCCGGTCAGCTCCGAGATGCTCGACACCCGGCGACGGCCGTCCTCCGAGCGCTCGACGTGGACGACCAGGTCGATGGCGGCGACGATCTGTTCGCGGATCGCCCGCGACGGGAGGTCGACCCCGGCCATCAGCACCATCGTCTCGAGGCGGGAGATCGCGTCGCGCGGCGAGTTGGCGTGGACGGTCGAGAGACCGCCGTCGTGGCCGGTGTTCATCGCCTGCAGCATGTCGAGCGCCTCGCCGCCGCGGACCTCGCCGACGATGATGCGCGTCGGACGCATCCGGAGCGCGTTGACCAGCAGGTCGCGCGCCGAGATCCGCCCCTCCCCCTCGACGTTCGGCGGGCGCGTCTCCATCCGGACGACGTGCGGCTGGTCGAGCAGGAGCTCCGCCGTGTCCTCGATGGTGAGGATCCGCTCGTCCGGCGAGATCGCCTCGGCGAGCGCGGCGAGGAGGGTCGACTTGCCGGCGCCCGTCCCGCCCGAGATCAGCACGTTCCTCCGCGCGGAGACCGCCGTCCCGAGGAACTCGCTCATCGCCTCGGAGAGCGATCCGAGGCGCACGAGGTCCTCGCGCCGCAGCCGCGATCGGCCGAAGCGCCGGATCGACAGCGTCGGATAGTCGATGCTCGCCGGCGGGAGCGTCGCGTTGACGCGGCTGCCGTCGGGGAGCCGGAGGTCGACCATCGGGTTCGCCTGATCGATCCGGCGCCCGACCCGCGCCGCGATGCGCTGGATGACGCGCTCGACGTGCTCCGCGTCGCGGAACCGGATCCTCGACCGCTCGAGCCGGCCGAACCGCTCCACGTACACCTGGTCGGGGCCGTTGACGAGGATGTCGGTGATCGCCGGGTCGGCGAGCAGCGGCGCGAGCGGCCCGACGCCGAGCGCCTCCTCGGTCAGCTCCTCGGCCAGGCGCTCCTGCTCCGAGGCGTTCAGCGGGAGCTCCTCGTCCCGGAGGACCCGGGCGACGAACTCGCGCACGTGCCGCGCGACGTCCTCGTCCGACAGCCGACCGAAGTCGTCGTCGCTGATCTCGTCGAGCAGACGCGCGAGGAGCTCCCCCTTCACCGACGAGTCGTCGGTCCGCCGCCGCGGCGCCGTCGCCGGGGCGCTCTCCGACCGCACGCGGCTCTCCGACAGCCGCGACCGGACGTCCCCCGACGCCGATCGCCGGAAGAGCGCCCGCGCCCCGAGCTCGTCGTCCGCCTCCGACGGCGGCCGACCCTCGGGCGGCGGCGGCACGGAGTCCGGCCCGGTCATGACGCGGCCTCCTCCAGGTTCGCCGGCTCGAGGGAATCGAGGTCGGCGACGAAGCGATGGATCGCCTTCGCGAACCCGAACATCCGCCGCCCGCGCCACGCCAGCGGCTCGCCGGTGTTGTACGCGGTGAGGATGCGGCGGTCGAACGGGAAGACCGCCTCGATGTCCCGCCCGAGCTGATCGGCGACGTCCCGCGGCGAGAGCCGGCCGGCGAACGACGGGTGGGTCTCGTTCAGCAGCACCTTCTGCCGCGCCCGCGGGAGACCGACCCGCTCGAGGACGCCGAGCAGGCTCTGCGCGCCGACCACGTTCGGGAGCGCGCTGGTGCAGACGACGAACACCGCGTCGGAGAGATCGACGATCGCCATCGCGACCCCGTCGAGGAGCGGGAACGTGTCGACCACGACGAACCGGAACTCCCGCCGCGCCAAGGACAGGACCCGCGACACGACGGCGTCGTCGACCCGCGCCGCCTCCACCGCGTCGCGCGGCGCGGCGAGCAGCCGGATCCCCGACGCGTGCGGCACCGCGAGACGCCGGAGGAGCGCGCCGTCGAGCCGGTCGTCGGCGTCCGCGGCGTCGACGAGCGTCGTCTCCGGGTCGAGGTCGAGCATCGAGGCGCCGACGCCCATCTGCAGCGACGCGTCGACCAGCAGCACGTCGTCGGGGTGGCGCTGCCCGAGCGCCACCGCCGTGTTCACCGCGAGAGTCGACTTCCCGACCCCGCCCTTGTTCCCGACGAACGACAGGACCCGGCCGCCCTTGTCGCTCCGCGCGCGGCCGGCGTCGTGCGGGAGCTGGCGGTCGAGCACGGCGACGAGTTCGTTCGAGGAGATCGGCCGCGTCAGGAAGTCCCGGACCCGCGCCCGGGTCGCCTGGATGAAGAAGTCGTCGCGGCCGATCGCCTCCCCGCCCCGGCAGACGACCACGAGCGCCGGCTCCGGTCGCGTCCCCTCGGTCACCTCGGCGAAGCGCCTCAGCTGCGCGACGTCGCGGGTCTCGACCAGGACGACGTCCGGCCGACGCGTGCGCGCCTGCTCGAGGGCGAGCCGCTCGTCGTCGACGAACCGGGTCACCGCGTCGATCTTGGCGATCTGCGCCAACGCGGCGTCGATCTCGTCCTTCAGGCGACGGTCGTCGCCGTGGATCAGCAGCGTGCAGCTTCGTTCCACGCGATCTCCTCAGCGGAACAGCACCGGCGCGAGCACCGGTCCGGACATGGACGCGTGAGCGGCCCGGAGGTCGTCCGAGCCGCCCAGCGCACGCAGCGCCGCGGCGTCCTTGGCGTCGGCGCCGGAGCGGAGCAGCCGCCCGTCCCGGCGCGTGATCGGGAGCTCGTCGAGCGCCTCGCCGGCGGCGACGGCGGGGAGCGTCGCGACGCCGAATCCGATCACCCGCTCCGCGCCCTCGGACTCGAGGTCGGCGATCACCGGGACGACCGCGTCGCCGCCGCCGATCCCGACCGCGGGCGCCGGGAGCGCCGCCACCGCCTCCCCCACGAAGTCGACCCGGTCGCCCGGGTCCTCGAGCGGGACGAGCTCCGTCGCGAACGCGAAGCCCCCCGCGTCGACCGTCGCCTCGGTTCCCACGGGGAGCGACTCCCACGCCGCGGCGCGGATCGCGATCGGCGCGAGCGGCAGGACGCCGAGCCGATCGCGGACCGCCGGGTTCACGACCGCCGGCACCGCGATGCGCAAGGCTCGCCGCCGATCGGCGACGCTGGTGGCGCGGACGGTGAACCCGTCACGACGCGGATCGTAGGCGGCCCCCTCGGCGGCCCCGACCAGCGCTCCGAGCCCGAACAGGAGCGGGAGCGACGGTCCGGACGAGCTGACGCCCGGGTCCCGATCGAGGAGCAGCGGATCGTGGGACCGCCGCATCCTCACCAGGAACGCGGTCCCGGCGTCGTCCGGAGCGAAGTCCTCCCGCACGTAGTCGGCCGCCTCCTCGTGCGAGAGGAGCGGGTCGTCGTCGAGCTGCCCGGCCACGAGGTCGCCGTGGGTCAGGTTTCCGAGGTTCGGCTCGATCGGGATCCCCTCCGCGTTCGGCTTGTAGACCGTCGGTCCGGAGAGGTCGATCTGCTGGCCTCCGTACGACGGCGCGACCCCTCCGGTCAGGTTCAGGATCGGGCCGGCGCCGAGGCCGTACGGGTCGGGGTCGTTCGGATCCGGGTCGAGGTCGTCGTCGAACGCCACGCCGAGGATCGCGGCCGCTCGCTCCCGTCGGGTCGCGTCGTCGACCTCGTCGCTCCACCGCACGGCCTCGAGCGCCGCGGCGTCGGTGGCGCACTGCATCTGCGACTGGACCACGAGCGCGAGCCCCAGGTCGATCGTGAGGGCGGCGATCGCGAGGATGCCGAAGATCAACAGGGCCGCCTCGACGAGCACCACTCCGCGGCGGCGGGCGTCGCGAGTCCGGGTCATCCGCTCCGCCCCGCTCCGTCGACCGGCACCGGCACGATCTGTCGCGCGGAGCCGCCGATCGTCTCGACCAGCTTCATGCCCGCCCCCGCCGGCCCGTCGAACGGCGACGTCGGCACGAGCGAAGGCGTCACGCTGTCGGCCGGGTCGTCCGGACGGCCGGAGCGGGCCCACGCCGTGACCTCCGCGTCGAGCGCGAGCGCCTCGGTGAGCGGGGCGATCTCGGACGGATCGATCGCGATGACGATCTCCTGCACCGGCCGGGTGCGCGTGACCGCCCCCCGGGTGAGGGACGTCGAACGGACCGGCTCGGAGCGGGTGTCGACGGGCTCGACGACCACGCCGTTCTGCACCAGCACGTCGACCGTCGCGCGCTTCGTCAGGTTCCGGAAGCTCGCGTCGAGCGCCAGCGCCGGTCCATACGCGCCGCCGAATCGCTTCAGCTGCGTCTCCGCCGGCTTGCCGTCGATCGGCTGCGTCGACACGAGGTCGAACCGGTCGCCCCGCGCCAGCCCGAACAGCCCGTTGATGCGGGAGACGTCGCAACGGAACGCGCGCTTGCCGGCGGGGATCCCGGCCGTGACCCCGGGGCGCGTCCCCTTCTCCAGGAAGTCCGACTCGGTGAAGACGTACCCGGCCGGCTTGTCCTTCGCCAGCACGCGGCCGAGGACGTCCTTCATGTCGGTCAGGACGTTCTCGGGGATCGCTTCCTCCCGCATCGGGTAGGTCGCGATCTTCCCCGTGCGAGGATGGATCAGGTCCTCCCGCACGACCTTTCCGTACGCCGGAATCTCCCGTCCCGAGATCGGCACCGCGACGGTCCCGATCGGGTCGCGCTTCGCGGCGGCGACCGCCTCGGTGCGCGCGAGCGCGAGCGTCCGGTCCGTGAACGGGAGCGGGATCTCCCCGCCGCGGACGAGGTGGACGACGACGACGGCGGCCGCGATCAGCAGCACGATCGACGTGACGGTCGCGGCCCGGGATCGGGTCGGGGATCGGGAGTGGGTGATGGCCGGCATGGTGGAACGCCTCGGGTGGATCGTGCGGGCGGTGCGATCCGGTTGTGGTCACTGTCTCGGGTCAGGGAGCGGCCTGCTCGGCGAACCGTTCGCGACGGAACACGGCCTGGGCCCGGACGAGCTTTCGAAACGGTCGGATCTCCCGGCCGAGCGCGTACTGACGCCCCAGGCCGTACCGACCGGAATAGGTGATGTTCTCGCCCGCGAACAGTCCGGCCGGCGCGTCGCCGACCACGACCACCCCGTCGTCGTCCGCGAGGACGGGGCGATCGAGGTTCGGGGCGAACGGGTCCGGTCCGGTCCGGTACGCGCCGAGCGCGGCGGCCTGCACCGGAACGTTCACGCGCACGGCCGCGACGCCGACGAGCGCGTCGTTCGTCGGGTCGCCGTCCCCGATCAGGCTCGACGCCACGCTGAACGGACCGGAGAGCGGGTCCGCGGGATCGGCGAGGACCTCCTCGATCACGCGGACGAAGTCGATCGTCTCCACGCCGTTCCCGTCCCGCTCGAGCACCCGCGGCACCCGGACGGTGAGCCCGGTCGGGTTGAGCGGCGACACGGGACCGCCGAGCTCGGACGACACCAGCGCGCCGGGGAACCGGAGGATCTCGACGTCGCCGACGCGGTCCGAGATCATCAGCGGGAGGAGGATGCGATTGACCGGCGGGAGGAGGCTCGCCACGTCCGCCAGCGGCACGTCCGCCGGGAGGGCGGCCAGGTCGAGGACGAGCAGGTCCTCGTCGTAGATCGTCGTGCGGACGACCGGATCGGCGAGCGCCTCGGCGAGGGTCAGATCGGCCGGCAGCGGCGCCAGCGCGAGCTCGCGCGCCGCGGTCCGCGCCGCGCTCTGCGCGAGCTGGGCGGCGAAGACGACCCGCCCGAGCTCGATCACCGCGCCGATCAGCAGGTACAGCACGAGCGACACGAGCGCGAACTCGATCAGCGCCGCGCCGCGGTCGTTTCGTCGTCGCCGATTCGGTCGTGTCGTGGCCATGATCTCGTCGCCCGTAGACGCGGAGAAGCACTCCGACCGGGCCGACCCGATCGGAGCGCCGTACCGGCCGCGTCCGACGGGACGCGCGCTTCTCGGCGGAGGGGACGTGGGAGTTACTCCTCGCCGGCCTCCACGACCAGCGTCGCGCCGAGGTCCGGAGTCGTCAGGCCGGTGTTGTCGCCGAGGGTGTTGGTCCCGTCGGCCGCGGACTGGACGTCGAGGATGATGTTCCCCTCGGCGTCGGTGGTGGTGTCGATGATCTTGCCCGAGACGATCGGACCGTTGTCGTCGGCGTGCGCGCCGGGGAGGACCGCCGCGACCGCGGACATCATGTCCGAGGTCTTGTGGCCGAAGATCGACACCGCCGCCGCGGCGACGAGCGCCACTCCGGCGATGAGGAGGCCGTACTCGACGAGGGCCGCGCCGCGACGCTTCTGGAGGAACTTCATGATCGAATCCTTCTCTTGGGAAAGAACAGGTGTCTCGGTTCGTCCGCCGCGGTCGTCTCGACGACGCGGCGGGGGTGGGTTCGTGGGAGCGGCTTCGCGCCCCCCACATCGAGGGAATGCCGCTCGGGCGGCGAAGTTCACGGAGAATCCTCCGATCTCGCGCTCGATCTCGGCGCGGGGGCGGCGGTGAAGTCGAGCGCGCCGGTCTCCGGGAACGTCCAGAGGTCGACGCCCGGGATCGGGTCGCGCACGACCGTCGGGTGGACCACGACGACGACCTCCGAGTCCTCGTCCTCGATCGCGTACCGCTTGAACATCCAGCCGATCAGGGGGATCGACTCGAACCACGGCGCGTACGAGGCGTCGTCGGAGTGTCGCCGCTGGATCAGGCCGCCGAGGACCAGCGACTCGCCGTCGCCGAGCCGCGCGCTGGTCCGGAGGGACCGCGTCTCGAACGCCGTCGACAGCGTGCTGGTCCCCGTCGTCTCGCGGATCACGGTGGTGAGGTCCGCGTCGGGCCGCGCGACCTGCGTGACGAGATCGAGCGTGACGAAGTCCCCGTCGCCGACCAACGGACGGACGCCGAGCTGGACGCCGAACGGGCGGAAGCGGACGGAGCTGAACACCCCCGGCGTCACCCCGGTCGCGGCGTCCGGCGTGCCGAACGCGGGCGAGAAGCTCTCGGGGATCGGCACCTCGCCGCCGACCTGGAAGAGCGCCCGCTCTCCCGACAGCACGGTGATCGACGGTCCGGACAGGTTCCGCGCGAGGCCGCGCGACTCGAGCCACCGGAGCGCGACGTCGATCGCCAGGCCGCCGGCGGAGATCTGGCTCTGCTGCCCGAAGCCGTCCGCCAGGAACGACAGCACGTTCTGGACGTCGTCCCCCGACGCGCCGACGCGCGCGGCCGAGGCCCCCTGCACCGCCGTCGCCCCGGCCGCCGGGTTCAGGGACGGCTGGGCGAAGTCGGACGCGAGGATCGCGAACTCGGGGGAGTACGAGAGGAGATCCGTCCGGTTCACCTCGTAGAAACGGATGTCGACGCGGACCTGCGGGAGGTCGCTCACCTCGACGAACGACAGGATCCGCCCGCCGGCGACCGAGACCGCCTTCGCGCGGGCGAGGTTCACGCCGAGGCGGTTCCCGAGCTGCCCCACCGCGTTCGCGCTGCCGAACAGCCCCGATCCGCTCGCGCCGCCGCCGATCCCGCGGCCGAAGTTCGACCCCGTCGAACCCCCGAGTTCCTCTCCGCCCGTCAGTCCGCCCGACTCGTCGGAGACGACTCGGACGTCCTCGGCGCGGACGACGTCCCCGGTGACCAGCCGCCCCGCGATCTGGAGCGACCGCGTCAGCTTCGACTGGTCGCCCACCTCGCCGGTCAGGACGAACAGGTCGCGCTCGTCGTCCGGCAGGTCGCCGTGCAGGAACCGATGGACCGTCACCCCGCCCATCCCGACCGCTCCGAGCGCCGCCTCGACGCGCCGCTCGATCGGGTCCGGGAGTCGCTCGACGGTGAGGAGATCGATCACCGACCCGGTCGACCGGGACGCCGCCGCCGTCACCATCACGCCGTCCTCGCCGACGATCGGAGGTCCGCCGCCGTCGGTCGAGCCGGCGCGGAGGTAGCTCTCCGCCGCCCGGACGGCGGCGAGGCGCGTCCGCTGGTCGGGCACGCGGCCGGACAACACGAGGGCGTCCCGGTCGGGCGCGACCGCGAGCCGGACGTCCGGATCGATGCGCCGCAGCACCGCCTCGAGCGCGGTGTAGTCCCGCTGGACGGTCACCGCCCGCGTCTCGACGCCGCCGTCCTCGAACCAGACCATGAGCGTGGTCCGTCCGGTCGAACGGCCGAGGAGGAGGACCTCGCGATCGCTCAGCACCACCACCTCGTCGTCGAGCACCTCGGGGTTGCCGACCGCGACGCGGTCGACGCTCCGCTCGAACGAGAGCCGGGCGTGGTGCCCCTCGAGGATCTCGAGGACCTCGCGCGGCTCGGTCCGTTCCTGCGCCGCCGCCGTCGCCACGACGAGCAGCAGGGCGGCGAGCGTTCGCGAGCCCGGGGGCCTCATGCGGCGCTCGATTCCTCGAGCCGCGCCGCGAGCAGGCGGCGGGCCCGATGAAGGCGCGAGCGGACCGTCCCGAGCGGGATGTCGAGATCCTCCGCGAGGCGCGCGTAGTCGTCGCCGCGGCCGACGCGACGCAGCGTCACCTCGCGGCACTCGTCCGGGAGCGACTCGATCAGGCGCTCGAGTTCGGCCCGGAGCTCGCCGGCCTCCAGGTCGGTCGACGCGTCGGCGGCGATCGCCTCGTCGAGCGCGGCCCTCGACTCGTGCCCCTCCCGCCGGCGCTCGCGGCGGATCACCTCGAGGCTGACGAGCCGGACGACGTGGATCAGCACGCCGCACGAATGGCCGGAGGCGACGTCCGCGTCGGAGCGCCAGAGGCGGAACAGGGTGGTCTGGACCGCGTCCCACGCGAGGTCGTCGCTCGGGACGATCCGCCGAGCAGCGCGGAACATGCGGTCGAGGTGCGGCGACACGGCGTCGCCGAACGCACAGGAATGGGGGTGGAGGTGCGGTCGGACCGCTTCCGTCTGGATCATCTCTCCGTCACTCGATCGAGGGGCGTCGCCGTCTCCGGCGCGACCCGGCCGCGGATGCGACCGGGGGTTCGACCCGTGATCGAGACGGAGCTCCTCTACCGAGCGAGACGTCGGGCGACCACGGGGTCAGCCGACGACGGGAGGAGAGGTCTTCGGCGCGAGGAGGTAGCGCCGGGAGGACGGCGGGAGGTGGTCGTGGGCGGCCGGCTCGACGACCGCGATCGCGACCGTCGGAGCGGTGGCCGGGGCGGCGTCGAGGACGGGCCGATCGGCGGCCGGCGACGCGAGGACGAGGTCGCAGCCGTCGTGCTCGTCGGCCGGCGCGTCGTCCGGCCGATCCTCCGCCGGGGCGCCATGCACGTGGTCGTGTTCCAAGGCGCCGGACGACGCCGCCACGCCGTGGCAATGGTCGGCGTGCGCCTCACCCGCGTGCTCCATGGCCCGGTCGTCGGCACAGTACACGTGCTCGGTCGACGCGGCGTGGAACACCGCGAAGAGGTGACCGAACACCACCAGGGCGGCGAGCCACAGGTGAGAGGGCCGCCGTCGATCGGGACGTCGAGCGTGTCGAGTCGAGATCTGCACGCCTCTCTTCGTATCCCAAGAATCGCCAGGGGTCAACGGTTTCCCGCCCCGTCCACCGCGACGGCCAGCACGACGAGCACCGCCAGGTAACCCGCCGCGATCGCGGGGACGTACGCGACCTCGCGCTCGCCGCGGCGCCACGCGACCGCCGCGAGGACGCCCCCGAAGACGGCGGTGAAGAAGAGGCAGACGAGGAGCGGCTCCACCCCGAGGATCGCCCCGACCCCGCCCAGCAGGCCGACGTCCCCGCCGCCGAGGTCGAGGAGGCGGTGCGCCAGCGCGCCGACGGCGAGGCCGACGAGGGCGCCGGAGCCCGCTCCGAGCCAGCCCACGGCGGTCCAGCCGGTGACGCAGAAGAGCGCGGCGCAACCGAAGAGCAGCAGCGCGTGGCCGTCCCACACCCGGTGCGTCCGCCAATCGACGTAGGCGGCGACCAGGAGCACGGGGACCGGGATCCAGAGGACGTGGGCCAAGTCGGGCTCGCTCTCCTCCT
>JAUIEL010000114.1 GCA_030428825.1 bacterium | reverse complement strand
CGCGCCGACGCCCCGCCGCTTCGAGGCGGGAACCGATCGGAACCGCGGTCGGGTCAGTCCTTCAGGACGAACGAGACCTTCATGTTCACGCGCCAGCGCGTGATCTTGCCGTCCTCGACGTCGACCTTCAGGTCGTTGACCCAGGCGCCCTTGACGTTCTGGAGCGTCTTCGAGGCGCGGGAGATTCCCTTCTCGATGGCGTCCTCGAAGCTCTTCTTCGACGTGGACGAGAGCTCGGTGATCTTGGCGACGGACATGCGTTCGGTCCTTTCTCGGGGGATCGGGGGAAGGGGACGAGCGTACCGAGATCCGGGACGCGGGGGCGGGGGCGAGGGGCGGTCGGGGGAGCGCTCGGGGCGTCGCGCGTCGAATCGCGTACCATCCCGCCCCATGTCGCTCCCGATCGTCGTCCCGCTCGCCCTCCTCCTCGCGCCCGTCGGTCCCGGCCCCGCGCCCGAGCCTCGGCCGCCGAACGTCGTGTTCGTGCTGGCGGACGACCTCGGCTGGGGAGAGCTCGGCTGCTACGGACAGGAGCGGATCCGGACCCCGAGGATCGACGGGATCGCCGCCGAGGGGATGCGGTTCACGCGCCACTACGCGGGGAGCCCGGTCTGCGCGCCGTCCCGCGCGGTCTGGATGACCGGTCTCCACACCGGGCACGCGTTCGTCCGCGACAACTCCGAGAACGGGGGGTGGGGGAAGGACGCGCCGGAGGGGCAGCTGCCGCTTCCGGCGGGGACCGACTCCTTGCCGCGTCGGCTGCGCTCGGCGGGGTATCGGACGGCGTGCGTCGGGAAGTGGGGGCTCGGCGGACCGGGGACGAGCGGCCACCCGAACCGACAGGGGTTCGACCTCTTCTTCGGCCACCTCTGCCAGCGGAAGGCGCACAACCACTATCCGGCGCACCTCTGGCGGAACGAGGAGAAGGTCGAGCTCGACGGGAACCCGTGGTTCGCGTCGCACCAGCGGATCGATGCGCCGCCCGCGGACGGCGACTACGGCGCGTACACGGGCGATCGGTACGCGCCGGCCGAGATGCTCGCGGCGGCGGAGCGGTTCGTCCGCGCGCACGCCGACGAACCGTTCCTCCTCTGGTACACGAGTCCGATCCCGCACGCGGCGCTGCAGGTCCCCGACGCGCTCGTCGAGGAGTACCCCGCCGAATGGGACGAGTCGCCGTACCTCGGCCGGAAGGGGTACCTCCCGCACCCGCGCCCGCGCGCGGCGTACGCGGCGATGGTGACGCACCTCGACCGGGAGGTCGGTCGCCTGCTCGACCTCCTCGCCGAGCTCGGGCTGGAGGACGACACGATCGTCTTCTTCTCGTCCGACAACGGTCCGACCTTCAACGGCGGGACCGACTCGACGTTCTTCGACAGCGCGGCCGGGCTGCGCGGGCTGAAGTGCTCGGTCCACGAAGGGGGGATCAAGGTCCCGCTGATCGCGCGCTGGCCGGGGAGGATCGCGGCCGGTTCGACGAGCGACCTCGTGACGGCGTTCGAGGACGTCTTCCCGACGGTGACCGAGCTGTGCGGCCTCGACGCCCCGGAGGAGGTCGACGGCGTCTCGTTCGCGCCGACGCTCCTCGGCCGGCCGGACGAGCAGGCGGCGCCGGAGGTGCGGTACTGGGAGTACGCGCGCCAGCAGGCGGTCCGACGGGGGGACTGGAAGCTGGTGCGGACGTGGGATCGGGAGGGGGCGGTCCGCACGATGCTGTTCGACCTCGCCTCCGACCCGAACGAGCGGACCGACCTCGCGGCGGAGCGGCCGGAGCGGGTCGCCGCGCTCCTCGCCGACGCCCGCGCGGCGCGGACGCCGTCGGAGGAGTTTCCGCGGCCGGCGCTCGACGGCGCGGAGTAGCGGCCCCGCGTTCAGTCCCCGCCGCGCGCGCTCCACGCGTCGGCGTCGTCCGGCCGACCCCACTGCGCGTACAGCTCGGACAGCTCGACGGCGAGCGTCCGCGCCCGCGGGTCGTCCTCGGGGACGTCCCGGCACGCCTCGACGCGGGCCAGCAGGGCGGCCTCCGCCTCCTCGAAGCGCCGGCTCGTGCGGAGCGCGCGGGCCAGGGCGGAGGAGGAGGAGACGGTGTTCTCGTGATCCGCGCCGAGCACCGCCGCCAGGCCGTCGGTGGCGCCGGTCAGCAACGCGAACCCGCGCTCGTCCTCCCCCAGCGCGACGAGGGTCCGCCCGAGGTCGAGCTCGGCGTACAGCGTCCGGACGTGGCGCGGGCCGAGCGTCCGGCGTTGCCGATCGACCACGGTCTCGAGGATCTCGCGCGCCTCCGCCGGGCGGCCGGTGAACAGCCGGATCTTGCCGAGGTGCGCCCGGGCCATGAGCGTGTCCGGGTGGTCCGCGCCGAGCCGCTCGGCGGCGACGGCGCACGCCTCGTCGAAGTGCGCCGTCGCGTCGTCGAACCGGCCGAGTTCGAGCTCGGTCTGCGCGACGTTGTGGAGGCATCGCACCAGCGGCTGCGCGTTGCCGGGGACGAGGCGCTGGATGTCGAGGACGTCCAGCAGCTCGTCGAGCGCCTCCTCGGTCCGCCAGCGGGCCCGGAGGAGCGCCGCGTGGGCGCTCCGGGCGACGAGCGTGAGGTCCCGGTCGTCTCCGAGGACCGCCCGCGCGAGCTCCCGGGCGGACGTCAGCAACGGCTCGGCCTCGTCGAGGCGTCCGAGGCTCAGGAGCGTCGTGCCGAGGTGCGTCCGCGCGTCGATCGACACCTCGTGCCGCTCGCCGAACCGCTCGCGCGCGGCGTCGTGGGCGCGCCGCCAGAGCGGGGCCGCCTCGGCGAACCGGGAGTGCTCGAACAGGAACCGCGCCTGCCGCGCCACCGCCCGCAGGGTGCGCGGATGATCGGGGCCGTACGCCGCCTCGAACGCGCGGACGTCGTCGCCGTGGAGCGCGCTCGCCTCGGCGAAGCGTCCCTGCCTCATGCGGACGAACGCCAGCACCGCCGCGGCGTCGCGGGTGTCCGGGTGGAGTTCGCCGAGCCGGTCGCGGCGGCGACGGACGACCTCCGCCAGGGTGTCGGCGGCCCGGTCCGGATCGCCGGCCGCGAGGTGCACCTGGCCGAGACGGAAGCGGGCGCGTTCGAGGAGCGGGTCGTCCGGACCGAGGGCGCGCGTGCCGTCCGCGACGAGTCGCTCGAGGTCGGCCACCAGCCCGTCGAGGTCGTGGGCGCGGAGGCGGACGAGGGCGCGGTCGACCTCCGCCGCGGTCGCCTCGGTCGCGGCCGGTCCGAACGCGGCGCGGGCGTCGTCGATCACCCGGGCGATCGCGTCGAGCGCCTCCTCGTGACGGGCGCTCGACGAGAGCGCGAGCGCGAGCTGCCGTCGCGCCTCGATCGTGGTCGGGTGGAGCGCGCCGCGGGTCGGCTCGAGACGGTCGACCGCCGACCGCAGGTCGCGGATCGCGGCGTCGTGATCGCCGAGCCCGCGGAACGCCGCCCCGGTCGTCGCGAGGAGCCGTCCGGCGAGCGCCGGTCGGTCCGCGAGCTCGGTCTCGACGCGCGCGGCCGCCGTCTCGAGCAGCTCGCGCAGCTCGACGCCCTCGCCGTGCACGTCCGGGTCCGCCGACCGGAGCAGCTCGTCGAGGAACCGCGTGACGGCGGTCGCCTCCTCGAGGGCCGCGGTCCGTTCGTGCGCGCTCCGCCGCGCCTCGAGCAGCGCGAGCCCGACCGCGGCGAAGGCGACGATCACGGTCGCGACGATCGCCGAGGCCGCGGCGACCAGCGGCCGGTGGCGCCGCGCGAAGCTGGCGAGCTGACGTCGCGCGCTCGGCGGTCGCGCGACGATCGGCTCGCGGCGGAGGCAGCGCCGCAGCTCGTCGCCGAGCTCGCTCGCGGAGGCGTACCGCTCGTCCGGGGCCTTCCGGAGCGCTCGGGCGAGCACGACCTCGAGGTCGCCGCGGAGGGCCGGGTCGTCGCGCCCGAGCGGCGGCGGCGGCTGGTCGCGGACGACCCGGAGGGCGTCCGGGAGGTCGAGTCCGTCGACCGCGTACGGCGGCCGCCCGGAGAGGAGTTCGTACCCGAGGACCCCGAGCGCGTAGACGTCGCTCCGCGTGTCGACGGCGTGCGACTCCCCGCGCGCCTGCTCGGGGCTCATCGTCTCGAGCGTGCCGAGGAGCTGTCCGGCCCGCGTCGCCGGCGGCCGGTCGGGGTCCGGCTCGTCGTCGATCCGCCGCGCGACGCCGAAGTCGACGATCCGCGGCTCGCCGGCGACGTCGACCAGGATGTTGGCGGCCTTCAGGTCGCGGTGGATCACCCCGCGGGCGTGCGCGTGGCCGACGCCGTCGCAGACGCGGGCGAGCAGCCGGATCCGGTCGTCACGGTCGAGTCCGCGGACGCGCGCGGCCTCGAGGAGCGGGAGCCCCTCCACCAGCTCCATGACGAGGTACGGCTGCGTGCCGTGGCCGAGGTCGACGTCGCCCGCCTCGAAGATCCGAGCCACGTTCTCGTGCCGGAGCCGTCCGAGGATGTCGACCTCCAGGCGGAAGCGGCGGAGCGCGTCGTCGTCGACGATCCCCGGTCGGAGGAGCTTGATCGCGACGGTGCGCGCCGGGTGGGCCTGCTCGGCGGCGTAGACCGTCCCCGCGCTGCCGGTCCCGAGGCGCCGGGTGATCCGGAACGCGCCGATCCGCTCGGGGACCGTCTCCCTCGGCGCGCGGAGGAACGGCGCGTCGAGCGGGTTGTCGTCGCGCGCGTCCCGCCGGAGGAGCGCCTCGACCTCCGCGCGCAGCGTCGCGTCGCCTCCGCATCGGGCGTCGAGGAGCTCGTCGCGTTCCGCGGGCGGCAGGTCGCACGCCGCGTCGAACACCGCTCGCAGCCGCGCCGCGCGATCGCGCTCGCTCACGCCCGCCCCTCCGGCCGCAGCCGCTCGTCGAGCCACGCCCGCGCGAACCTCCAGTCGAGGTTCACGGACCGGGGGGAGACGCCGAGCACGGCCGCCGCCTCGTCGACCGTCAGTCCGCCGAAGACGCGCAGCACGACGACCCGGGACGCGCGGGAGTGGTCCCGCTCGAGCGCCGCGAGGGCCTCCTCGAGGTCGAGGAGGTCGAGGGCGGGCGCCGGGAGCTCGGGGTCCCGGCCGGTGAGCGTGACCCGCGACCACCGCCCGCCGCGCTTCGCCGCGTCGCGTCGCCGGGCGTGGTCGACGAGGACCTCGCGGAGCGCGCGCGCGGCGGCGGCGAGGAACGCGTCGCGCTCGAACCGCCGGCCGCGCCCCCCGGCGGCGACCCGGAGGTACGCCTCGTGGACCAGGAGCGTCGGCTGCAGGGTCGGCGAGGTCCGCTCGCGGCGGAGGGCGCGCCCCGCCAGCGAGCGGAGCGCGTCGTACACCTCCGGCATCCAGTCGTCCGCGGTCGTCGTGGGGAGAGGCGCGGCGGCGGAGGGTTCGCTCGGCATGGCGGACAGGGTAACAGCTCGTCGACGTCCGTCCGGGGGGCGGGGGGAGTCGCGGGCGGGGAGGCCCCCCCGCCGTCGGGAATCCGCCCGCCGCGTTGCGCGATCCGCGGCCGTTTCGCGCAGAGGGGAGGGGGCGACGCCTCGTCGCGCCCGTCGAACCCGAGAAGGAGATCCCATGACCGCACGTCCCCACGTCCGCGCGCTCGCGTGCGCCGCTCTCGCCGCGTCCTTCGTCCTCTCCTCGGCCGCGCCCGCCGCCGCGGCGGGGAACGTGCTGATCGTCGATCCGGCCGGCGTCGCGGGGACGTACCTCGGCGTGAACCAGGCGATCGCCGCCGCCTCGGACGGCGACACCCTGCTGATCCGGGGCGGGTCGTACCCGACGATCACGCTCAACGGCCGGTCCCTGACGCTCCTCGCCGACGGAGCGGCGTTCGGGGTCGGGCTCCTCGACATCCGGAACACGACGCCGTCCCAACGGGTCGTCGTCCGCGGCGCGCAGGTCTCCGGAGCGTTCTTCTCGTTCCAGTTCCCGGTCGCCATCGGGAACTGCAAGGGACCGGTCGTCCTCGAGGACTGCCTGGTCGCCCCGTTCATCGGCAACCCGGACCTCACCGATCACGCGGTGGCGATCGGCGACTCGAGCCGGGTCACGCTCGTACGGTGCCAGATCGAGGCCGTCGCGGGGACGTCGGGGAGCAGCGGGCTGTACGGGTCGCAGGGCGGGGCCGGCGTCTACTGCGAGGGATCGACGGTCGGGATCTACGACTGCGAGGTGAAGGGAGGGGACGGCGGCAACGCGTGGGTCCAGTTCTTCGCCACGCTGACGTCGACGTTCGGCGGGCCCGGGCTCTGGGTGCGCGACGGGCACGTCCTCGCCTCCGGCTCGACGTTCGTCGCGGGACAGGGTGGGGACGGCTCCGAGACGGGCGTCGGTCTCTGCGACCTCCCGGGCTCGGACGGCGGGGACGGGATCACGCTCTTCCCGAGCGGGCAGGTCACGCTCCTCGACTGCCAGACCGTCGCCGGCGCGGCGGGGAGCGAGCCCGGCGGATGCCCGGCCGGCGGGGTCCCGGGCGTCGCGATCGACACGAGCCCGAACGGCGTCGTGAACGTGGTGAACGAGCCGGCGCGACGCCTCGAGGTGACGTCGCCGGCCCGCGAGGGGCAGACGGCGACGCTCACGCTCGGGGGCGCGCCGAACGAGACGACGTTCCTCCTCTACTCCGCGCACCTGCACGGCGCGCTCGAGCCCGGGCTGGCGGGGCTCCTCCTCCCCGGTCCTCCGCTCGGAGTGTTCGGCGTGACGCCGCTCTCCGGCGGAGGGTTCCTGCAGTCGACGCTCTCGGTCCCGACCGGGTTCTTCCCGCCGGGGATCGACGCCGCCGACGTGATGCTCCAGGTCGCGGTCCCCGGCGCCGCGGGGACCGGCGTCCTCGGGAGCGGGTCGGTGGTGACGCTGCTCCGGAGCGGGTTCTGAGCGGACCGGGAACGGACGGCGCCCGGGGTCGACGACCGGTACGCTCGGGGGCTTCGATCACCCTCTTGCCCGGAGCCGTCCCTCGCGCGCCCTCCCGACGTTCCTCGCGTTCGCCGTCGTGGTCGCGGCCGCGGTGCTCCTGGGAGAGGAGCACGCGGACCGCGTCGCCGCGCCCGTGGTCGGCGGATCGTTCTGGTCGGCCGCGAACGACGCGGGGCGCCCCCTCCGGAACCGCTCGCTCGACGACGGGCTGTGGCTCGCGCCGGGAGACGTCGTCGCGGTCGACCGGGCGGAGGGGGACGATCTCCGCTTCCGGCGGGTCGACCTCGAACTGCGACCGGCGGGGCGGCAGTCGTCGACGCTGCACCTCGACTTCCGGTCCGCGGGGACGGCGCGCGTCCGGCTGACGCTCTCGCCACGGCGGGACGTCTCGGCGCAGCTCGTCGAGCGGGCGGAGGACGGCGTCGAGCGGGTCGTCGCCGCGGTCGAGGCGGAGGGGCGACGTCCCCGCGAGCGCCGTCCGTTCCGGCTGTCGCTCCGGTTCGACGGTCCACGCGTCGCGGCGTGGCTCGACGAGGCGCCGCTGATCGAGGGGACCGTCGCGCGGCCGGCGGAGGGTGCGTTCCGGTTGTCGTCGGACGGCGTGCGGCTGCTCGGTCTCCGGGTCGAGGCCCGGCTCCCCGGCGACGACGGCGCCGCGCCGCTGGTGATGGTCGACGACCTCTCCCGGCCGCCGGTCGGCCGCGCGAGGCCGTGGGCGGCGAGGACGCTCGGCGGACTCGCGCTCGTCCTGCTCGTCGGGCTCTGGTTGCGCGCGCTCTGCCTCGGCCGGCCGACGATCGGCGCGCTCCTCCGCGCCGCGCTCGCGGTCGCGGCCCCCGCCGCGCTCCCCGTCGTGCTCCGCGCGGCGTGGGACCCGCCGTTCCTGCCGCTGGTCGCGGGAGGACTCGCGCTGCTCGGCGTCCCGATCGCGCTGTTCGTGCTCCGGAACGACCTCGACGCCTCCGGGGCGAGGAGCCGCGCGGACGGCGCGCGCGCGCTCGCGGTCTCCCTCCCGTTGGTGGCGGCGGCGGGCGCGCTGGCGTGGGACGCGCGCGCCGACCGGGTCGAGGCGGCGGCGGCGCGGGCGCGGGAGGACGTGGGGACGCTGACGCTCGATCCGGTCGCGCGGCCGGAGCCCGAACGTCTCGACGCGGGCTCGGCGATCGTGCTCGGCGGCTCGTACGGGAGCTACCGGCTGGCCGCGGACGTGACGCTCGGGGACGGCGCGGCGCTGGAGGTCCGGCGAGGGAGGACCGACGCCGCGATCGGCTCGGCGCTCGTCGTCTCGGACGACCCGCGATGGCCGAGCGGGTTCCTCCGGCTCGGGCAGCGTCGGATCGAACGGCTCGGCGACGCCGGCCCCGTGGCGGCGGCCGGCGAGACGGCGCGGCTCGAGCTCGTGGTGCGGGGGACGGCGCTCCGAGCGCGGCTCGACGACGCGCCGCTCGCGGAGGCGGTCGACCTCGACGCGGCGGCGGACGCGGTGACCCTGGTCGCGGTCCGCGGCGCGGTCGACGTGGCGCGGCTGTCGCTCCAGCCGATCCCGCCGGGAGAGGTCGGCGCGCGCGGGCCGGGGCTCGAGGAGGCGCGCCCGTTCGGGCTCGCCGCGCTCGTCCTCCTCGCGGCGGCCGGCGTCGCGTCATGGCTCCTGCGGCGACCGTTCCTCCGGACGTTCGAGGTCGTCGCGTTCGCGTTCGTCCCGGCGTCGATCGCGCTCCTCGGGGTCGACGACGGGACGGTTCCGACCGCCTGGACGTTCGCGGCGGCGGCGGCCGCGGCCGGCGTCGCGGTCGGGTTGCCGTGGGCGCACGGACGGACGTCGACGACGCCGCGGTTGGTCGGGGCGGCGGTCGTCACGATCGCGGCGGGCGCGGGCGGGACGGTGATCCTGCTCCCGGGTCCGGGCGACGGGAGCGACGCGTCGGCGGTCCGCGCGATCGACTTCGCGACGTTCTTGGGCCCGTCGCTCCTCCCGGGGTGGGTCCACTACCAGCACCCCCGATCGCGGGCGATGAACGGGTGGCTCGCGGGGCACGCGTTCCGCGGGCGACGCTTCGCGGCCGGGCGACGACCCTCCGGCGCGCGGGTCGTCTGCGTCGGGACGTCGAGCACCTGGGGCGCGGGGACGCCGGAGACGTCCGGGCTCGACTGGCCGACGGTGATGGAGTCCGGGCTCCCGGTGGGGACCGAGGTGATCAACGGCGGCGTGCGCGGCTCGAACGCGCTCCTCCTCTCGGTCCTCCACGAGGAGGTGTTCGCGCGGTTCGACCCGGACGTGGTGGTGGTGACGCTGTTCCACAACGACGCGGTCGGCCTGCCGCAGTTCGACGCGCCGGCGCTCCTCGCGCGGCTCCTGGAGGCGGAGGCGTTCGGATCGGTCGCGCGGTTCCTCGCCCGGCGGGAGATCGCGGCGGGGGTCGCCGCCAACCGACGCTTCCTCGAGCGGTGGGCGCCGGGCGACGACGCGGTCGCGCTCTGGCGGGACGAGGCGGGAGCGCTGGGCGAGAGGACGCCGCCCGAGCGGTTCGAGGCCGCGTTCGACCGGCTCCTCCGGCGCGCGGTCGCGGACGGCGCGCGGCCGGTGCTCGTGAAGGAGCCGGTCTTCGCCGACGCGCCGAGCGTCTGGCGCGCGGAGTTCGACGCGGTGATCGACCGGCTGGGGGCGCGGTACGACGCGCCGGTCGTCGACCCGACCCCGCGGCTCGCGCGCGAGGGCGGCCGGGTTCTCTTCATCGACCACGTCCACCCGAGCCCGCGCGGGCACCGCCTGATGGCCGAGATCGTCGCGCCGGCGGTGGCGGGCGAGCTCGCGCGCGGGCGGCGGCCATGAGGCGGCCGCGCCGGCGGGTCACTCGTCCTCGATCGTCCCCTTGCCGCTCGGGAGGGTGACCGACACCTTCACCTTCACCTTGCCGTCTCCGTCGGGGTCGACGAACAGCGAGTAGGTGCCGGTCTCGGTCGTCTTCAGGACCTTCGACGAGAGGGTGACCTTGTTCCCCTTCTTCGACTCCTTGAAGCCGTTCTGGTGCGTCGTCACGAGGTCGTCGCCGCCGGGCGCGAGCAGCGACTCGACCTCGAACGGGAGCGACTTCGGCGAGACCGAGACCGAGCCGCCGATCGATCCGCCGGCCGCCGCGGCGAGGTCGACCTGGATCGTGGGGGTCGACGCCACGACCTCGAACGTCTGCTGGACGGTGATCTTCCCCTTCCCCTTCCGCTTCGACGAGAGCGTCACCTTCGTGTTCGACGGCGCGCCGTCGCGGCCGAGGACGAAATAGACGGTCCCGGGCGACGCCGCGGTGTACGTCATCGTCGTCTTCTTCCCCTTCGCGGAGATCTTCTCCGGGTCGAAGGCGGGGGACGACGGGTCGCTCGACAGGGCCAGGGCGCCGTCGTCGACGAGCGCGGCGAGGACGACCGGGACGCCCTTCTTCTTGTTCACGAGCGACAGCGTCAGCGTCTCGTCCGCGATCATCTCGAACCGGAGGCCGTCCCGGTCGCGGCGGTGGGGGAGGATCGACGAGAGCTTCTGGCCGGCGCTCGCCGGCCGGGCGACGCTGGCGGGGTGGAGCGACAGGCGGACCGCGCGGTCGGGGCCGGACGCGGCGGTGCCGGTCAGGAGGTCGGGGAGGAGGTCGTGGTCGTGGTCCGGGAGGAGCGCGAGCGCGCCGCCGAGCCGCTCGCCGTTCGAGGCGCCGGAGCGGTTCCCGAGCGGCGCGCCGTCGGCGCCGGAGACCGCGACGACGGCGCCGCCGTTCGAGCCGGTGACGAGCTCGGCCCCCGGCGCGCCGGCGACGAACTCGGGGACGCCGTCACCGTCGACGTCGGAGAGCACGGCGAGCGCGGCCCCGAGGGCGTCGCCCGCCTGCAGACCGTCGACCGATCCGAGGGCCGCCCCGGACGTCGCGTCGACGATCCGCACGCGCCCCGCGTTGCTCCCCGCGGAGTCCTGCCCCGGGAACCCGACCGCGGCGAGGAGGTCGCCGTCGTCCGACTCCGCGAGCGCGACCGAGAGCCCGCTCCCGAACGGTCCGGCCGCCGCGCCGGCCTCGTCCCCGTCGATGGTCGCGAGCGCCGCCAGGTCGAACGTCGTGGCGCGGATCGTGGCGACGTGGGCGCGGCCGGCGTTCGAGACGCCCCCGGGGTCGGCCGACGGCGCGCCGATCACGAGCGCCGCGTCGTCTCGCCCGGGCCCGAACGGGACGGCGTGGACGACGCGGCCGAACGCGGCGCCCGCGTCCGGTCCGGGGAGCACCAGGAGCGACGCCCCCGACTGTCCGTCGAGCACGCGGACCTCGTTCCGGCCTGGCGCGCCCGCCGCGATCTCGTCGAACCCGTCGCCGTTCAGGTCGCCGAGGACCGCGAGCGCCGCGCCGACCTCGCTCGACGCCACCGTGCCGACGTGGGTCCAGACGGGCGTCCCGGACGACGACCCGATCAGGTGGACGGCGCCGCGGGACGACGACCGCCCGGGCTCTCCGACGACGAGATCGACCGCGCCGTCGGCGTCCGCGTCGGCCACCGTCGCGAGCGCCTCGCCGAACCGGCCCGGCGACGAGGACGGCGACGTGAGGTTCGTGATCGAGGTCAGGTCGGTCCCGCGCCGGATCGCGACGACGCCCGACCCCTGGTCCGGGACGCCGACCGCGAACTCGCGCACGCCGTCGAGGTCGACGTCCGAGATCCTCGCGAACGCCGCGGGAGGCTCGCTCAGGTCGACGTGGTCGACGCGGCGGAGCGCGGCGCCGACCTGCCGAAACCCGGTCGGGAGGGACACGCTGCCGAACGACGTGGTGACGGTGACCGCCTCGACGGCGCCCGGATCCCCGCCGGCCGGCACCTCGGCGAGGACGGTCTGGTCGTCGAGGACGTCGACCGTGGCCGCGCGTCCGCCGACGTCGACGGTGATCGCGCCGGCGCCCCCGTCGCCGGAGAGCCCCGTCCCCTTCAGGACGATCGTGGTCGGGCCGAACGCGGCGCCGTGGTCCGGTTCGATCGAGTCGAGGGTCGGGGCGGTCCCGTATTGGAACGCGCTCGGGAGGGAGTCGCTCCGGACGACGCCGCCCTTCGTGACGCGGACCTCGACGCCGACCGTCCCCGCCGAGTGGGCCGGCAGGACGCCCTGGAGCTCGTCGTCGGAGACGACCTGCACCGACGTCGCGTCGACGCCGCCGAACAGGATGCGCGCCGACCCCGGCTCGACGTCGACCGCCATCCCCGTCCCGCGGACCACGACCGTCGTTCCGCCGCCGAGCGGACCGGCGCTCGGGTCGACCTCGGCGAGCGTCACCGGCAGGTACCCGACCGCCGCCGTCGTCTCGACCGCGGGCGCGTCGTGCCCGTCGGTGCTCGAGGCGGTCACGCGGATGGTGAGGGTCCCGCCGCCGCCGGGGGCGGGGTACGACGCGCGGTACCGCCCGCTCCCGGCGTGGAACGCCATCGCCTGGTCGGCGAACGCGCCGCCGTTCAGCGACACCGACGCCGTCGCCGACTGGACTCCGACCGGGTGGGTCACGATCGCCGTCACCTCGAACGGGTCGTCCGCGTCGAACGACGTCGGCGCGGTCTGGATCGAGGTGATCGTCGGCGCCTCGAACGCGGTGGCCGACTTCGTCTTCTTCGTCGAGTTCCCTTCGAGGTCGTTCGCGACGACCTCGACCGTGAACGGCCCGGCGGCGAGCTGCGGCGTCGAGGCGAACGTGGCGGACCACGTGTTCCCGGACCCCTTCGACATCGCGGTCTGGTGCTTCAGGGAGCTGCTCTGCACGATCCGCGCCGTCACCGACACGAGCGGCGTGTCGGGGTCGGTGACCGTCGCCGACACGGAGAGCGACGAGCCGGCGGCGACCGGGTTCGGGGAGACCGACGGGGTCCCGACCGACGGCGGCGCGCCGGACGAGTCGTAGAGGGTGAGCGCGTCCTGCACCGGGCTCGACGAGTGGCCGGCGACGTCGACCGCGACGAACGTGACGGTCAGCGTCCCGGGGGTGCCGAACGCCGGGAACGTCCCTTGGTACCGGCCGCTGCCGGAGTCGAACG
>JAUIEL010000113.1 GCA_030428825.1 bacterium | reverse complement strand
CGAAGGCGGCTGAAGGCGCCGCTCTTCTTCGCCGCGATCGGCTCCCGCGCGTGCATCGGCGGCGCCGCCTCCGCCCCGATCGTCGCCGCCGCGTTCAACCCGGCGCTCGTCCCGGTCGGCGTGCTGCTGGCGATCCTCGGCTACGTCTTCGGCACGCTCGGCGGCGTCGCGACGGCGTTCCTGCTGCAAACGGTGAACGGGATCCTGCACGGCGGCTGACGCGCGACGTCCCTATGATCGACCGTCCACGGAGGACGATCGATGAGACTCTCCCGCTTCGCCCGCGTCGCCGCGGCGCTCGCCGCCGCGCTCCTGCTCTCCGGTCCGTCCGCGTCCGGCCAGGACGAGGATCGAGAGGAGCTGGAGCGGGAGTTCCGGGCCGCGCTGAGCGGCGCGACCCTCGAGGGCGCGTTCACCGCGTCCGACGCGCCGGAGGGGACCCCGCCGACGCGCGAGCGGTACACGATCCGGGACGTCCGGAAGCTGCGCGACGACCTGTGGCAGTTCACGGCGCGGATCGAGTACGGCGGGAGGGACGTCACGGTCCCGATCCCGATCGAGGTGAAGTGGGCCGGCGACACGCCGGTCCTGACGCTGACCGACCTCCCGATCCCCGGGCTCGGGACGTTCACCGCCCGGGTGCTGATCCACCGCGGCCAGTACGCGGGGACCTGGAGCGGCGGCGACCACGGCGGCCACCTGTTCGGACGCGTCGTCCCGGCCGCGGCGCCGGCGGACGGCGGCGAGGGCGGCGGCGACGCGGACGACGAGCAGGTCCGCGCCGCGGAGGGAGCGTGGCCGCAGTTCCGCGGCCGCTTCGCGCGCGGGTGGGCGGACGGCCGACCGCTCCCGGAGACGTTCGACGTCGAGACCGGCGAGAACGTCCGGTTCCGCGTCCCCCTCCCCGGGCTCGCCCACTCGTCACCGATCGTGTACGGGGATCGCCTCTTCGTCACCTGCGCCGAGCGGATCGGGGACGACGGGGAGCAGGACCTGAAGGTCGGGCTCTACGGCGACATCGGCTCGGTGGAGGACGAGGGGCCGCACCGCTTCACGCTCCGCTGCCTCGACCGCCGAACCGGCGCCGAGCGCTGGTCGCGGGTCTGCTTCGAGGGAGTGCCGCAGTTCCCCCGCCACCCGAAGAGCAGCTTCGCCGCCTCGACCCCGGCGACGGACGGCGAACGGGTCGTGGCGTGGTTCGGTTCGGAGGGGCTCCACGCGTTCTCGATGGACGGCGAGCCGCTCTGGCGGAAGGACCTCGGACCGGTCGACGCCGGGTTCTTCCGCGTCCCCGACGCGCAGTGGGGCGTCGCGACCTCCCCGGTCCTGTTCGAGGGGAAGCTGATCCTCCAGTCGGACGCGCTGGCCGATTCGTTCCTGTTGGCGCTCGACGCCGCGACCGGGGAGGAGCTCTGGCGGACCGCGCGGGACGACGTCCCGACCTGGTCGACGCCGACCGTCCACGTCGGCGACGGTCGGCGGCAGGTGATCTGCAACGGCTTCCAGCACATCGGCGGGTACGACCTCGACACCGGCGAGGAGCTCTGGATCCTGCAGGGGGGCGGCGACATCCCGGTCCCGACGCCGATCGTCGGCGACGGGCGGATCTTCGTCACCAACGCGCACGGGACGATGGCGCCGATCTACGCGATCCGGACCGACGCCGAGGGCGACCTCCTCCCGGACGACGAGGAGTCCGACGGAGTCGACTGGTTCCTCCCCCGACGCGGGAACTACATGCAGACGCCCCTCCTCCACGACGGCAGGCTCTACCTCGCCGGCGACAGCGGCGTCCTCTCGTGCCTCGAGGCGGCGAGCGGCGAGACCGTCTACCGCCAGCGGCTCGGCTCCGGGAGCTCCGGGTTCTCGGCGTCGGTCGTCGCCGGCGACGGCAAGCTGTACGCGACGAGCGAGGAGGGCGTCGTCTACGTCGTCGAGCTCGGCGAGGAGTTCATCCTCCTCGACGTCAACGAGCTCGGCGAGACGTGCATGGCGACGCCGGCGATCTCCGACGGCGTGATCTACTTCCGCACGCGGGGCCACCTCGTTGCGGTCGCGACGGACGCGGGGTGACCCTCCGCGCCGGCCGCCGCGCCGGTCGGTTCGCCGATCAGAACGACCGATCCTCGAAGCAGTAGACCGCCCGCTGGGTCCGGACGAAGACCCGTCGCCCGGAGAGCGCCGGCGTCGCCCAGATCTCCTCGTCGAGCTCGCCGACCGATTCGACCTCGAAGTCCGGGCCGGCGGAGAGGACCGTCAGGGTCCCCTCGTGGCTGGCGAGCAGCAGCCGGTCCCCGGCCGCGACCGGCGAGGCGAAGTACCCCGTCCCCTCGACCCGCTCGCTCTTCGTCGTCGACCCGTCCGCCGGATCGAGCGCGCTCAGGATCCCGCCCTCCTTCAGGAGGTAGAGGACCCCGTCGTGCAGGAGCGGGGACGGGATGTTCGGGAGCGACCGCTTGGCGCGCCAGAGGATCGCCCCCTCCGTCAGGTCCCCCTCGCCGCCGAGGCGGATCGCGTACAGCCCGCTCTCCGCGAACGACCGGGCGCGGACGAACGCCCACTCGGTCGCGTCGAGCTCGCCGCTCTTGTCGAGGTCGTAGAGGAACCAGACCGGCACGATCCCGAGGTCCTTCGCCTCCGCGCGGGAGAGGGTCCCTCCCTCGTCCGCGTCGTACGTCCCCCGCGCCTCGGTCCACTCCATCGTCACCTTCGGGACGCCGAGCTCCGACGGCGCGGCCATCCACGAGTGGACGTACAGCACGTCGCCGTCGAGCACCGGGACCGACTTCGCCTGCCACGCCATCCCGGTCACCCACCACCGCCGCGCGCCGGTCGCGGCGTCGTAGCCGGCGACCTCGTACGAGCCGGAGACGATCAGCTCGCGCGTCCCGTCGTCGACCGTCCGGACGATCGGGGTGGAGAAGCCGTGCGTCACGCCGACGCGCGGAGTCCGCCACCGTTCCTCTCCTGTCGCCGCGTCGACGGCGAGCAGGAACGAGTCGACGTCCTGGTCGCAGAGGAGCACGAGCAGGTCGTCGACGAGGATCGGCGACGCGCCGAGGCCGTACGGCGTCTTGTACGGCCCCATCTCCCGCCGCCACCGCTCCTCTCCCCGGCCGTCGTACGAGATCAGCCCGAACCGCTCGAAGAAGACGAAGACGTTCTCCCCGTCGGTCACCGGCGTCGGCGAGACCGGGGAGTTCACGCCCGAGTGCGGCGACTCGAGCTCCTTCGGCGCCGCGCGCCGCCACCGCTCCTCGCCCGTCTCCCGGTCGAGGCGGATCGTGAGGAGCGAGACCCCGTCCGCCGCGGTCAGATAGACGGCGTCGTCGGTCAGGACCGGCGAGGAGTACCCGGGCGGCACCTCCGTCCTCCAGCGGAGGTTCTCCTCCTTCGAGAGAGACGCGGGGAGCGACGCCTCCGCGACGCCTTCGCCGTTCGGCCCGCGAAACCGGGACCACGGGTCTCCGACGAGCAGCGAGAGGAGGGGAAGGGTCGCGAGCAGGGCGCGCGGTCGGGCGCCGAACGAGATCCGGTTCATCGTCGTCATCCTCCGATCGATCGGTCCGGGAAACCGACGCGCCCCACGAACGGGAGCTTCAGCGCCGGGGTCCGGAGGTCGACTCCGAACACGAGTCCGAGCACGTTCGCCTCGACCCCCTCCGCCCATCCGGCGGCGACGCCGAGGACGCCGAGGAGGTTCACCTGGCCGCCGGTCCCGCTCTCGGTCCGGTCGACGAGGCCGCCCCCCTCGAGCCAGTCCTTCCCGATCGCGTGCGGCGGGAGCTCGACGGTCAGCTCGGGGACCGACCGGAGGACGTGCGAGACGAAGGTGTTCGAGTTCGGGCCGGGGTAGAGGCGGTACGACGCGGCGTACGGGTACGACTCGGCCGCGGCGAGGATCTTCGGGATCGCGGCCGCGGCGCGCGCGCCGCGGAGCTCCTCGATCAGGACCGGCGCCGCGCCGAACCATCGCCGGTCGGGGACGTCCTCGCGCACCGCCACGACGCGTCCGCCGTTCCGCCGGCCGCGGAACCCGACGACGTCGAGGACGGTGTACCCGGCGGCGCCCGGGTTCACGGCGATCCACGAGTGGACCGCGAACCATCCGCGCCATCCGAACGCCCGCGCGGCGTAGACGTGGACGAGCGGCTCGGCGACCTCGTCGGCCGGCGGCGCGAGCCCCGCGCTCTCGCGGCTCGCCGTGCGCCAGTCGCCGGACCGGCACGCCGCGGCGGCGAGGAGCACGGCGAGGAGGGCCGTTCCCGTCCGGAGCACGCGACCCCCTCCGGCGACGACGTCCGCCGCTCAGCCCTCCCGCGGCGCGCGGAAGCAGTAGAGCGCGTGCTGGGTCCGCACGAACACCTGGTCCCCCGCGATCGCGGGCGTCGACCAGGTCTCCTCCGCGAGGTCCTCGGTCGACACGACCTCCCACTCCTTCCCGGCCTCGATGACCGAGAGCTGCCCCGAGTGGCTTGCGGTCACGATCCGCCCCGCCGCCGCCACCGGCGACGCGTAGTACCGGTCCGGCTGCCCGACGCGCCCCTGCTTCAACACCTCGCCGGTCGCGGCGTCGACGGCGGTCAGGAGCCCGCCCTCCTTGATCAGGTAGACGATCCCGTCGACGGCGAGCGGCGACGGGATGTCGGGAAGGCCCCGGTTGCCGCGGTACCGCCAGACGACGTGCGAGTCGGTGACGTCGCCCTTCCCGTCGAGCCGGATCGCGAACAGACCGCCGGTCGCCGTGCCGGTCGAGGCGAGGTACTCGTAGTCCTCGCGGTCGAGCTTCTCGTCGTTGTCGAGGTCGAAGATGAACCACGCCTGTTGGAGCGCGGGGATGTCGTTCCACTCCTCGCGCGCGATCTTGCCGTCCTCGTCGGCGTCCTTCTCGGCGAGGATCTCCTCCCAGGTCTGCGACATCGCCGGCACGCCGAACTCGGTCGAGGGGACCATGTACGCGTTCACGACGCAGACGTCCCCCACGAGCACCGGCACCGACTTCGTCTGCCACGCGGCCCCGTTCATCCACCAGATCCGCTCGCCGGTGGCGACGTCGTAGCCGGCGATCTGGAGCGAGCCGGAGACGATCACCTGCGCCGGCCCCTCCTCGGGGGCGTAGATCGTCGGCGTGGAGTAGCTGTGCGTCGCCCCCTCGCGCGCGACCTCCCACCGGACCTCGCCGGTCGCCTTGTCGAACGCGACCAGCCGCGAGTCCGCGTCCTGGTCCATCAGGAGGATCACGAGGTCGCCGTGGAGGACCGGCGACGTCGACATGCCGTGCGGGATCTCGAACGGCGGCATCTCCTGACGCCACTGCTCGTCCCCGTCGAGGTCGTACGCGATCACCCCGACGTCGTGGAAGCAGACGAACAGCCGCTCGCCGTCGGTCGCGGGCGACGGCGCGGCCGGGGAGTTGGCGCCGGTCCGCTTCCCGCTGAACTCGACCGTCCGCTCCCAGACGACCTCGCCGGTCTCCCGGTCGAGGCAGGTCGTGGAGAGCTCCGTCCCCTCGGCGCCGGTCACGAAGACCCGATCCCCGGCGACGATCGGCGAGGAGTACCCCGGCGGGAGGCTCGCCTCCCAGACCGCGCACGAGGCGGGCGACAGGACGTCCGGGATCCCCGGCGAGTCGGCGAGGCCGGCGCCGTGGTTCCCCCGGAACCCTCCCCACTCGGGGAGCTCGCCGGTCGGGAGGAGGACGAGGAGGGCCAGGAGCGGGGACGCGATCATCGATTCTCCTTCCGAGGCGCCGAAGTGCGCCGGCGGTCAGGATACGCTCCGCCCGCTCGGGTGTGAGGCGCGGTTCTCCCCGATCCCGCCGCGCTCCGCGCCGACGACGCGGCCGGCGCGCTCGACCCGGGACGGATCAGTCGCCGATGCAGAAGAGGGCGTCGTTCGTCCGCACGAACAGGTCGCCGTGCGCCACCACGACCGTCGATCGGATCTGGTCGTCCCCCTCCTCGCCGAACGCGGCCGAGTGGACGATCTCGCCGCTCTCCGCGTCGACCACGATCAGCGTGCCCGCGTGGTCGATGCAGTAGACCTTCCCGTCGGCGCCGGTCGGCGACGCGCGCCAGAGCGCCCGCCCCGGCAGCTCGGTCGTCCACGCCACCTCGCCGGTCGCCGGGTCGACCCGCGACAGCGCGCTCCGCACGTCGGAGAGGACGAAGAACGCCCCGCCGAGGAAGAGCGGGGTCGGCACGTCGCTCGACACCGGATTCCTCTTCCCCTCGCTCTTCCAGGCCAGACCGTCTTCCCCGAGCTCCCCCTCGCCGCCGAGGTGCACCGCGAAGACCGGCGCCCGCTTCGGCGCGCAGACCAGCACCACCCCGCCCCCGACGACCGGCGACGGCACGACGCGCCACCAGATCTCGCGGTGCCCCTCGTTCCACGTCCCCCAGCGCCAGAGTTCCTCCAGCGTCTCCGGGTCGTGCCCGGTCACGACGTCCCCGCCGACGACGAGGAGCTCCTTCCGGCCGTCCGCCGACACGGACGGGATCATCGTGGCGTACGACTCGAGCGACTCCATCCGCGCGTCGGACGGCCGGACGTGACGGACGAGCGTCTCCCCGCTCGCCGGATCGAGCGCCAGCAGGAACGACTCCGCCCCCGGCTTCCCGTACCCGTTCGCCGGTTCGTTCCGCTGCAGGACCGGCAGGTAGAGGCGCCCCTCGAACAGGGTCGGGCTGGCGGAGAAGGTCCACTGGAACGCGAAGTCGCCGAGGTCGCGCTGGAGGTTCCTCGACCAGAGCGGCTCGCCGTCGAGCGCGAACGCCGCCAGGTCGCCCGAGCCGAAGAAGAAGACGACGACCTCGCCGTCGGTGACCGGCGAGGGGGAGGCGTAGTTGCTGCGCCGGTGCAGGCGGAGCTTCCCCGCCCCCTCCGGGAGGTAGTCCCCGCCGACGGTGCGGCTCCACGCGACCTCTCCGGTCCGCCGGTCGAGGCAGAGCGCGACGAGCGTCTCGTGCTCGACGTCGAGCGACGGCAGGAAGACGCGGTCCCCGAGGACGATCGGCGTCCCCGCGCCGGGACCCGGCAGGGGCGCGCGCCACCGGACGCCGTTCTCCCGGTCGAACTCCGCCGGCAACCCCTGGGCGCGGGTCGACCCGTCGAAGTTCGGGCCGCGCCAGTGCGGCCAGTCCTGCGCCACCGCGGGGAAGGTGAGCGGAACCGCGACGAGGGCCGCGCGGACCCCGTGAAGCAGACGCTGCCGCATGGTCTCCTCCTTCGAGCATCGGCGGCCGCCCCGGACCTCGGTCCGACGCTCCGCCCGGCGACGTCAGCGGAACGCCGCGCGAGCGGCCGATCATAGGCGGTGCCCGGACGTCGATCGCGGGAATCGCGAACGCTCGCGCCTCCCGCCTCGTATCCCGTCCGGTCGCGCCGCGACGGAAGGAGACCGCGCATGACCTCCGACCCCCACTCCGCCGGCCTCGCGGCCGGGTACGCGGCCGCGCTCGCCGGCTTCCTCGTCGCGGCGCGGCTCCGACGGTCGACGTGGCCGCGGCCGTCGCCGCCCCCGATCGCGCGTCCGTGGCGCGAGCTCGCCTTCCTCCTCGTCGCGGTCGTCGCGACGCTCGCCGTCGGACAGCTCTACCAGCGGGACCTCCTCCTCCCCCGCGCGGGGGCCGACGCACGGAACCTCGGTCGCGCCGCGCTCGAGGCGGCGAACCAGCTCCTGATCTTCTCCCCGCTGCTGCTGCTGATCGCCTGGCGCGGCCGTCCGTTCCGACGCCACGCCTGGCTTCCGATGGACCGGCTCCCCGAACGCCTCGCCGTCGGCGCGCTCCTCGCGTGTCTCGCCGCGGCGGCGTTCCTCGCGGTCCGCGGCGACCCGGAGCGGCTCGGGCAGCTCGGCCGATTCGTCGCCCGCCCCACCCGGATCCACGTGGCGGTGCAGGTCCTCCTGGAGGACGTGGCGATCGCGCTGGCATTCGTCCGTCTCGCCGCGCTCACCGGGCGGCCGCGCGTCACGGCGATCGCCATCGGGGCGCTCTTCGCCGCCGGACACGTGCCGGCGCTCCTCGCGGACGGGGCCGGCGCGGGCGAGCTCGTCCCGTTGCTGCGGGACGCGGCGCTCGCCTCAGCGGTCCTGCTCGTCCTTCGCCGCGGCGCGGACGTCTGGTGGTTCGCATGCGTCCACACGGTCCTCGACCTGACCCAGTACTTCCCCCGGACCTGAGCCGGCCTCCTCCTCCCGCAGGAGCCACTCGATCGCGTTCGCGACCCGCGAGGCGACCCGCTCGTTCCCCTCCCGGTCGAGGTGCCCGTCCTTCCAGAAGAGCCGCTCCTCGCTCCGCGCGAAGACCGGTCGGAGGTCGAGCACGCTCAGATCGGCCGCGGCGGCGCGCTCGAGCCAGGCGTCCGCGAGTTCGTCGGTCACCGCGAGCTCCGACCCGGTCAGGCCGGCCGTGGCGAGCAGCTCGTCCCGCACCTCGCGATAGCCGAGCGGGTTCCCCGAGAGCGGCGCGGGGACGTAGACGAAGAGCGTCCGGATCCCGCGGTCCTCGGCGAGGTCCCGGATCGTCCGCGCGATCCGGTCGAGCGTCCGCACGGCGACGTCGCGCTCGGACGGGTGGTTCAGGAAGTAGTAGAGCTGCCCGAACTCGGAGTAGGCGAGCCCGAGCAGCTCGTCGGCGACCGCGTCGAGGTCGCGCTGCCGCAGCCGACCGCCCGTCGGCACCGGCTCGCGATGGAAGTACCGGCGGATCGGGATCATCCCTCGGAAGTCGTTCCCCCCGAACACGAAGACGAGCAGGAGGTCCGGGTCGAGCTCGAGGTACCGTTCGAGGGTGCCGAGGTAGTTGTACGGCGAGTGCGAGCCGATCCCGCCGTTCAGCAGCTCCACGGTGGCGGACGGCCGACGCACCGCGAGCCGGTGCTCGATCCGCTCCGGGATCGTCTCGTCGGTCGGGCAGACCCCCTCGACCTGCGAGTCGCCGGCGACGAGGATGCGGAGGTCGGGCCGGATGGCGGAGACCGGCCCGTCGTCCCGGAACCCGTGGGCGTTCGTGCGGATCACCCACTCCCCTCGGGGGTGCTCGGTGAACCGGCAGCCGACGCGCGAGTCGGGCCTCCGGGCGAACCAGACCAGCGGGTGGTGGACGGAGCGCCAATCGACGGCGAGCCCGGGATAGAAGAGCCGCGCGACCGACTCGTCGACCGGCTCCCGGACCAACCCGTTCCGGCGGGCGAACGGGTCGGCCGGCCCGACCGGACGCGGCGGCCGCGGGTCCTCCTTCGGCGCGTCGGCCCGGCGGCGGAGCGCCTCGGTCAGCTCCTCGGAGTTGTCGACCACGAGGACGCTCCGGTCCCCGGGTCGGGCCGTCCGGTACCACTGGACGGCCGCGATCGACGAGGTCACCAGGGCGGCGACCGCGACGGCGAGTCGGGCGCGGGGGGCAGGGGCGGTCATCGGCGAGGACGGATGGGTTCCGGCGGTCTCCTCGCCTGCAGGGTAGCACGCCCCCGAGACTCCCTCGCGACCGAGGCCGGGGCGCGCCGTCCCGAACCGCCCGAAACTCCGCTCCGGACCGCTTTTCCGCGAGATTTCCTGCGACCCCGCTCCTAGACTCGTGAGTTTGGCCGCGGCGACTGATCCCTCGGCCTTCCGTCGCGACTCTCTCCCCGAAGATCACGATCGGATCGAAACGGTTTCGGGTGGAGAGTTCGAATGTCCCGCATCTACGTCGGAAACCTCGCCTACGAGGCGACCGAGACCCAGCTCCGCACCGCCTTCGAGGCGCACGGGACGGTCCGCGACGTCAGGATCATGATCGACCGCGAGACGGGCCGCTCCCGCGGCTTCGCGTTCGTGGAGATGGGGAGCGACGCCGAGGCGCGCGAGGCGATCGCGGCGCTCGACGGCCGCGACCTCGAGGGGCGCAACCTGCGCGTCAACGAGGCGCGTCCGCGCGAGGACCGTGGCGGCGGCGGCGGTGGAGGTGGTCGCGGCGGCCGCTGGTGATCCGTGGCCCGCAACTACGGCGGAGAGAAGCGCCGGCGCGAGCTCGAGAAGCGGCGCAAGCGCGACGAGAAGAGAGATCGGATCCGCCGGCGGCGGGCCGGAGAACCGGAGGACCCGGAGTCGACCGACGCGACCGACGCGTCGGATGAGGCTCCGGACGACTCCGAAGCGAAGGACGAGGATTCGAAGGACGACGAGGGTTCCTCCGACGAGGAGCCCTCGGACGATCGTTGACACCGCCGCCCCCCGTGGGCGGATCAGATCGAAGAGGACGTTGAGATGAGCATCCGCGTCGACGTGCGGAGTGACGAGTCGATCGAGAGCGCGATCCGCCGGCTGCGGCGGCTCTGCTCGCGGGACGGACGGCCCCGCGGCCGCCGCGCCCGCACCTTCTACGAGAAGCCGAGCGACAAGCGCCGGCGCGAGGCGCGCGAGCGGTTGAAGACGATTCGCCGCGCCTCGAAGATGCGCTGAGCCGGCCGGCTCCGTGGGGTACGACGTCCACATCACGCGTTCGGACGACTGGACCAGGAACGCGGCCCACTCCATCGACTCCGAGGAGTGGCTGACGGTCGTCGACGCCGACCCCGAGCTCCGGCTCGACCCCGACCACGGTCCGTTCGCGGCGCTCTGGTCCGGCCGCGGAGGTCGCGACGCGGGCTGGTTCGACTGGTACGACGGCAACGTCTTCACGACCAACCCGACCCGTGCCGCCGTGGGGAAGATGATCTCGCTCGCCGAACGCCTCTCCGCCCTCGTGCAGGGGGACGAAGGGGAGGTGTACGACACCGCTCGCGACTGGCGCGGGCGCGACGGCTGAGCGCCGGCAGCCGATCGACCCCGACCGAGACGAATCGAGGGGCGGAGGATCGACGATCCTCCGCCCCTCGATTCCGTCACGGCTCGCCGTCGGGCGTCCCGCCGGGGGACGCCCGACGCGCGAGGTTCACCAGCCGTACACCTTCTTGAAGGTGCCGTAGAGCTCCTCGGTGAACGTCTTCGCGTCGTCGCCCCCGCCGTTCACCAGGACGACGATCGCCTCCTGGTTCTGCGGGTGCCCCCCCATCCGCGACCGCGCGCCGCCGTGCGCCCCGTTGTGCGCGTAGAACGCGTCGTGCGCGGGCGAGACCGTGTTCGAGCTGAGCGACAGCCCGAAGCCGTACCTCGCCGAGCCCGGCGCGTGGTCCTTCGTCATCTCGAGCGCCGTCGCCGCGTTCAGGATCGGCGCGCCGTTCGAGCCGGTGCCGGTCTGGTTCAGCATGATCAGCACCTCGGCGAGGTCGGACGCGCTGGTCCAGAGCCCGCCGGCGGCGGACCAGGGGTAGTACGGGCGCTCCGCGGGCGGCTCCGGATCGCCGTTCGAGTCGTGCGGCACCGCCGCGCGGCTCAGGAACGACGGCGGGAGCGGCGCCTGGAAGGTCGCGTCGGTCAGGCCGAGCGGGCCGAAGAGTCGCTCGTTCGCGAGCGTGGCGAACGACTTCCCGGTCAGCTCCTCGCACATCGCCTGGCCGACGAGGAAGCCGCCGCCCGAGTACTTGTAGACCGTGCCCGGCGGGTGCGGCATGCCGTCCTCCAGGAGGAACGGCTCGTACCAGACCATGTTCGAGCCGCCGTAGTTCCCGCACGAGCCGCCGCCGCAGGAGTGGCCGAACAGCATCTGGACGGTCGACGGCGGGGCGTACTGCGGCAGGTACCCGGTGCTGCTGTGCGGCACGAGCGACGCCGAGTTCGACAGGCACCGGCGGAGGGTGATGTCGTTGTACGGCAGCAACAGCTTCCACGCGTAGAACTCGGGGCCGTAGAAGAGCCAGGTGAAGAGCGGCGTCCAGATCGGGTTCCCCTGCTGCCAGCCGGCGACGATGACGTCCGCCACGCTGGAGTCGAAACCGAGCGGGACGGACGGGTCGTCGACGAGCGTCATCATGACGGCGGACGCGACCCCCTTCGAGCACGACGCGGCGTCGAACGGGCTGGTCGAGCGGACGAACCGCTGCGTCCCCGCCTCGAGCTCGCCGTAGCCGCGCGCCCACTTCACCTCGTTCCCCTCGACGACCGCCACCGAGCAGCCGGCGATGTTCAGGTCGTTCATCCGCTCCCAGATGTTGCTGACGCCCGCGGCGTGTGCGATCCCGTACTCGATCGCCTCGATCCCCGGCGACAGGTCCGGGGCGTAGGCGCCGTTCGAGAAGAGGACGAAGTTGCTGCCGAGCCCGAGCATCACGCGGTCGAGACGTCGCTCGTTCCGCTGGAAGTTCCGGAGCCAGCTCACGCAGGTCGAGTTCAGCCCCTCGCTGGCGAACCAGTCGTCCGCCAGGAGCAGCCACTTCCCGTTCGCGGAGATCTCGACCTGCTCGATGGCGCGCTTCGACGCGTGCCGCTCGACGATCGCGGCGTACAGGTCGGACGGGATCTTCAGCGAGTACGCCCAGTTCCCCGAGATCAGCGTCCAGCCGCTGCCGTCGGAGTCGAACGCCAGCTCGGTGATCCGCTGGCCGGCGCCGATCCGGTCCAGGACCTTCTCCTCGAGGAGCTGGACGTCGGGCACGCCGCCGCTGTGCCAGGCGAGGTGCTCGGCGATCACGAACCACGCGCCGTTCGGCGCGAACGCGATGGCGTCGATCTCGAGCCCCTTCGAGACGTACTCGTTCACCTTCGCCAGGCAGGAGGCCGGGAAGCCCCCGCTCGCGGTGACCGAGCTCCCCGCGACCACGATCCAGTCGCCGGAGGGCGCGGTCGCCATCTCGGTGATCGTCGTCTCGGTGACCAGGTAGTGCTGCGCGGCGACCTGGTGTTCGAGAGCGTGACCACCGACAGCGGCGCCACGGTGCTGCGCCTGGCGGTGGCCAACGTCAGCCTGCTGCTCGGTCCGGTGGGCAAGGACACGAACCTCGACGGCGTCATCGACGACCTGGACGATGACGTTCACGTGGTGGAAGTCACCGACGGCCAGGGCTTCTTCGTGGTCACCGGCTTCGGGGTTGCCGGCTCGCTGAGCGTCAGCGCCATCTTC
>JAUIEL010000112.1 GCA_030428825.1 bacterium | reverse complement strand
TTCCGGTAGAACGTGTTCGTGTCGTGGGAGAAGTTGGTCAGGAAGAGGTCGGCCCGCGCGTCGCCGTCGAGGTCCCGCGCGACGATCCCCATCCCCGCCTGGGCCTGGCCGACCGCCGAGAGCGCGGCGCCGGCGTGGAGCGCGCGCTCCTCGAACCGCATCGCGCCGTCGTTCACGTACAGCGCGTTCGGTTCGGAGTCGTTCGCCACGTAGAGGTCGACGTCGCCGTCGTCGTCGAGGTCGCACACCACCGCGCCGAGGGCGAACGAACGCGACCCGGAGAGCCCGGCCCTGTCGGTGACGTCTTCGAAACGGAGGGCCCCGGACTCCGCCGCGCGGTTCGCGTACAGGACGTCGGGGGCGCCGACGAAGCCGCGCGGGCCGGCCATCACCGGGTGGCCGCGGAACGAGCCGCCCTCCTCGGAGAGCCGCACCGCGTCGTCGTCCCAGACGAAGTAGTTCCCGACGTAGAGGTCGAGGTCGCCGTCGCCGTCGAAGTCCCCGAACGCCGCCGCCGCGGCGTACCGGTCGTCGTCGACGCCGGCGGCGCGCGACCGGACCTCGAACGCGCCGTCGCCGCGGTTCCGGAGCAGGACGTTCGGGCCGTGCGCCGCGACGAACAGGTCGTCGAAGCCGTCGGCGTCGACGTCCCCGACCGCGACCGCCGTCGCGTCGCGCCGCACCGACACGCCGGCCTCGTCGGTGACGTCGACGAACCGGAACGCGCCGTCGTTCCGGTAGAGCCGGCCCGGCTCCGCGTCCCCGAGCGCTCCGTCCGTCCACCGGTCGCCGCCGGCGAGGAACAGGTCGAGGTCGCCGTCCGCGTCGTGGTCGATCAATCCGACGCCGCCGCCCATCGACTCGGGGAGGTGCCGCTTCGCCCGGCCCTCGCGCCCGTGCGCGTCGACGAAATCCACGCCGGACCGCTCCCGGCGCTCCGCGAACCGCAGCGTCACCGGATCGGAGCGAGCGGTCTCCGTCTTCCCGCGGGCCGCCGCGCGTTCCGGGCCGCACCCCGCGGCGAGGCCGGCGACGGCGACGGCGACGGCCGCGACGGTCGCGCGGGGGGACGTCATCGCACGTCGCCCGTGTCGAGCGCGTCCGCCTCCGCCTCGCGACCGGCGCGGCGGAGGAGGAGGGAGAGCCGGTAGCGGGCCGTCTCGAACTCCGGCGCGCGGCGCAGCGCCTCGCGGTAGCACGCCTCGGCGTCGTCGTCCCGTCCCGCGTCCTCGGCGACCTGACCGAGCAGCGTGCACGGGCGCGGGTCCTCCGGCCGGAGGTCCCGCGCCCGTTCGAGGTACGGCGTCGCCTCCTCGCCGCGGGCGAGCTCCGCGAGGAGCGACCCGGCGTTCAGCTGCGGGGCCGGTCGGTCGGGGGCGGCGCCGACCGCGGCGAGGAACGCCTCGAGCGCGCCGTCCCGATCGCCGCGCCCGAGCCGCGCCACGCCGAGGTCGTTCGCGGCGCGCGAGGCGAACTCGCCGGACCCGGCGGCGAGCGACGTCCAGACCTCGAGCGCCTCGTCGGTGCGGCCGAGCTCGGACAGGACGCGACCTCGGTAGTACCGGAGCTTCGCCGCGTCGTCCGCGTCGGCCGGCGCGCGCGCGATCGCGAGGTCGAACCGTTCGAGGGCGCCCTCGCGGTCGCCGGCGGCGGCCCGGAGCACCCCGAGCTCGAACTGCGGCTCGTGCCGGTCCGGCGCCGCCTCGGCCGCCCGCTCGAACCAGCGGCGACTCGGCTCCTCGAAGCCGAACGCCCGGGCGAGGAAGCCGAGCGCGAACGGCGCGGGGAACGCGTCGGGACGCTCGTCGAGCCGGGCGGTGAGCGGCGCGCGGGCGGCGGCCATTCCCTCCCGCGCGGCGAGCGCGAGGGTCGTGTTGACGAGGAGGCGCGGCGCCGCCTCGTCCGGGGAGAGCGGGAGGAGCCGCTCGAGCAGACCGAGGAGCGCGGCGGAGTCGGCGGGCTGGACGCCGGTCGTCGCGACCGCCTCGAAGGCCGCCTCCGCCCGCTCGAGTCCCCCGGCGCGGTCCCCTCGCCCGAACCGGTCGAGCGCCTCGCGGACGAGCTCGTCCGGCGACGGCGCGGCGGCGACGGGCGGGGTCCCGCGCGCGGGCGTCGAATCGGGACAGCCGAACAGCGGGAGGAGGGCGAGGGCGGCGGCGGCGGGCGCGATGCGGCGGAGACCGGACATCCCGAGACGGTACTCGATCCGGCGGCGGGCGCGATTCCCCGTCGCCGCCCCTTCGGACGCGGTCCTCGCCGGGGCACCGGGTAAGGTGAGTCGCTCTCGCTCGAACGAGCGTCGCGGAGGAGCCGAATGGCCGACGTCACCGAGGACGCGATCTCCCATCGCATCATGCAGCTCTCCCTCTTCCTGCCGAATCGCCTCGGCGCGATGCTGCGGGTGCACCGGACGCTCGACGCGTCCCGGATCAAGGTCCGGGGGATCACGATCCTCGACGCGGCCGACCACGCCGTCGTCCGCCTGGTCTGCGACCAGCCGACCCTCGCGGCCGAGATCCTCCGGAACGAGGGGACGCCGCCGGTCGAGTCCGAGCTGCTCGGCGTCGCGCTCCCGTCCGGGGGGGAGCTGAAGTCGATCCTGACCGCGGTGATCGCGGCCGAGCTGAACGTGCATTACATGTACGCCCTGCTGACCCCGGTCGACGGTCGCACCGTGCTCGCCCTGCACGTCGAGTCGCCGGACGCCGCGGCCCGGGTCCTGCTCGGGCGCGGCTTCCGGCTGGTGAACCAGGACGCGCTCGGCCCGGAGTGACGCGATGCCCCCGCTCCTGCCGCTCTCGTTCGCGCTCGCCGCGCTGATCGCCTCGGTCGACGACGCCCCGCCGGAGTGGACCGACGCGGACACCCGGGCCGTCCTCGAGAAGACCCTCGAGCTCCGGTTCGCGCCGGACCTCTCCCGCCTCGCCCCCGCGGAGCGGGTCGCCGTCGAGCACCTCCTCGCGGCGGGGGAGGTCGTTCAGGAGCTGTACGAGGAACAGCGGCACCGTCGAGCCGCCGAGGCGCGGGCGTGGGTCGCGGAGCATGGCACGGACGACGAGCGGGCGCTCTTCCGGCTGTTCGAGGGGCCGATCGGGACGACCCTCGACAATCGAAGGGCGCCGTTCCTCGACGTCGACGCCAGCGTCCCCGGACGGAACGTCTACCCGTGGGGCGTCGCCCGCGACGAGCTCGAAGGCGCGTTCGCCGATCGGCCCGAGCGCCGGGACGCGCTGCTGCACCTCCGGTCGGTGGTCCGGCGGCGCACCCCAGAGAACGTCCTCGCCGACCGCGAGGCGCTCCGCCGGCGTCCCGCGCTCGCGGCGCTGCATCCGGAGTTCGAACGGTCGCTGGTCGGCCTGGCGCGGGAGGGGGAGGGGCCGTCGTTCTACGCCGTCCCGTACGCGGTCCGGTTCGCGCCGGCGTTGGACGAGGTCCGGCGGCGCCTGCGAGCGGCCGCAGCGGCGCTCGACGGGGTCGACGACGACCTCGCGCAGATGCTCCGCCTTCGCGCGACCGACCTGCTGACCGACGACTACGAGGCGGGCGACGCGGCCTGGGTCACCGGCTCGTTCGGGAACCTGAACGCCCAGATCGGCGCGTACGAGACGTACGACGACGCGCTGTTCGGCGTGAAGGCGTTCTTCGGGCTGTCGCTCCTCGTCAAGGACGCCGCGCGGAGCGCGAAGCTGAAGGCGGCGATCTCCGGGCTGCAGGAGATCGAGGACGCGCTCCCGATCGACCGGCACGCGAGGGTGCGCGACGACATCCCGGTCGGCGTCTACGAGGTCGTCGCGGACTTCGGCCAGGCGCGCGGGACGAACACGGCGACGATCCTGCCGAACGAGGGGCACCTCGCGCGGAAGTACGGCCGGACGATCCTGCTCCGCGCGAACGTCCTGACCGACCCCGAGCTGTTCGGGCTCGCCGAGGCGACGTGGCGGGCGGCGGTGCACCCCGACCATCACGGCGAGCTCGCGCTCGACGGGAACTTCCACCGGACGCTCTGGCACGAGATCGGCCACTCCCTGGGGCCGCGCACGACCGCCGACGGCCGGTCGGTCGACGCCGCGCTGGAGGAGCACTCCGACGTGATGGAGGAGCTGAAGTCGGACCTCGTGTCGCTCTTCGCCGCGCCCCGGCTGCGCGCGGCGGGGTACCACGACGACGCGTCGCTCCGGGCGGTGATGGCGTCGGGGATCCTGCGGGTGCTCCAGAAGGTGAAGCCGCGCCGCGCGCAGCCGTACCAGACGATGCAGCTCATGCAGTGGAACTGGTTCCGGCAGAACGGCGTCCTCTCGCTCGTCGAGACGCCGGACGGGCCGCGGCTCGCGATCGACCACGCGCGGTACGACCGCGCGGTCGCGGCGATGCTGCACGAGGTGCTCGGGCTGCAGTCGCGCGGCGACAAGCGGGCGGTGGCGCGGTTCGTCGACGCCCTCGCCGTGTGGGAGGAGGAGCACCACGGCGCGATCGCCGCCTCGATCCGCGGCGCCGAGCGGTATCGCTATCGGCTGGTCCGGTACGCGGCGCTCGGGGAGTGACGCCGGCGGCGGTTCAGTCGAGGCGCGCGTACGGCGCGTGCCCGTAGTACTTCGGCCGCGTGTCGATCCGGACGTGCAGCCACGCGACGCCGGACCCCTCCGTGTTCAACCAGCGCGGGGCCGGGCCGAGCTCCTCCCGCATCGTCTCCCCGACCGTCCGCCACAGCCGGTCGACCTGACCCGCGGGCGCGTGACGCAGGAAGCGGGCGAGGTGGACGTACGCCGTCTCGTCGCCGCGCGGGCGCGGGACGACCATCCTCGCGTCGCGCCCGATGTTGTCGAAGACGATCACGTCCGCGTCGCCGCCGGCGGCGAACGGCGCCGCGAACGGCGTCGGGTCGGGCGGCCGCTCCAGCCGGTCGCTCCGGAGCAGCACGCACTCGAACGGACGTCCCGCCGTGGCGCGCGTGACCGGCGGGGTCTCGAACCGGAAGGCGGGGAACGGGGCGTCCGCCAGGAGCCGCGCGAACGCGCCCCGGAACGACGCGTCGCCGGCCCAGAGCGAGAGGACGTCGCCGTACGGGATCGGCGCGCCGGCGCGGGTCGGGACGAGCCGGACCGCGTCGCCCCCGGCGAACGAAGAGGAGTCGGCGGCGACGTGGGGCTCCGACCGGGACATGCCTCGACCCTACCGACCCGGCGCGTCCCGGGCGAGGCGGGGCCGATCGTCGGACCCGGCCGCCCGGGTCGCTTCACCGCCGGCGCGCGTGGGGGTATCGTCCTCGGGATGATCGAGGCCGTGGTGCTCGCCCTCCTCCTCCCCGCCTTCGCGCCCGCCGTCCCTCCCGCCGGCCCGGCGGAGAGCCTCGCGCGCGTCGACGCGTACGAGCGGAAGGTGACGACGCGGCTGTTCGAACGGTTCTTCGAGGCCGGCAAGCCGTACTACTTCTCGGGCTATCGGAAGGAGGCGATCCACTTCTTCCGGAAGTGCCTCGAGGTGCGACCGCGCCACGTCGGCATGAACCGGTTCGTCCGCCTCCTCCAGGACTACGACAACCCGGCGTGGAAGAAGAAGAGGTGGCGCTCGCCGAAGGAGCGGGTCGGGGCCGCGTTCGTCCGGAAGGCGGAGGCGTGCGACGAGGCGCACAAGTCGGTCTGCGTCCAGGTCGGCACGTACGCGTTCAAGCTCCGCCGCGACGAGGGGCTGGAGGAGCGGGCGCGGGCGTCGTTCCTGCGCGCCCTCGAGCTGCACCGCGGACCGATCGAGCTCGACTCGCGCGGTCGGATCGACCTCGGCGACGTCTCGATCGGCGAGGAGGCGTCCGCGCTGCTCGTCGAGCGCGACCTGGTGCGGGTCGACGACCGGCTGGTCGTGCGAGATTCGATGCTCCGGAGCCTCCCCGACGTCGCGGCCGTGACCGAGGCGCGCGGCGAGCACGTCCTCGTCCGCACGCTCGACTCCGAGGACCGCGCCGCCGCGCTCGTCCCGCTCCTCGACGCGGCGTACGACGCGCTGGCGGAGTTCACCGGGCAGGAGCCCGACGAGACGCTCGGTCTGTTCGTCTTCCCCGACCGCGAGGCGTACCAGCGGTACTGCGACGAGAGCGGGCACGCGGTCCGGCGGATGGCGAACGGGTTCGCGCACGGCGGCGACGGCTTCGCGGTGACGTTCCTCCAGCCCGGGCTCGAGGAGATCGCGACCCACGAGGCGGCGCACCTGTTCCACTTCCAGGCGTTCGGATCGTCGATGCCGTCGTGGTACGACGAGGGGTTCGCGACGACGTTCGGCGGCGAGGGGACGGTCGAGTGGCGGGACGGCGCCCTGACCGTCGCCCGCCCGCTGGCGGCGCGCCGGCTGCGCGCGCTCCTCGACGGCGACGGCTGGATCGACGCGGCGGCGCTCGTCGCGGGCGACGCGGCCGAGTTCATCAACCGGATGGACGGGTCGGGGCCGCGGTTCTACGCCGCGTCGTGGGCGCTCTACACGTTCCTCCGGACGACCGACGACGAGCGGTTCCGGGCGCCGTTCGAGGAGTGGGAGGGGTTCTGTCTCGGCGCGGGGTACGACCGCGCGGGCGGCGAGGCCGGGGACGCGGCGACGCTGTTCGACCGGCTGTTCGCGGACGTCGCCGGCGAGCTCGACGCGGCGCTGCGGGCGTGGGTCGAGGAGGCCGCGGGCTGACGGGCGAGCGGCGTCGGCGCGCGATCGGTAGGCTCGGGCGGGCCGGAACCGGCGGTGGGAGCAGGCGCGTGAGCAAGCGGAAGAAGGAGAGGGCCGAGGCGGCCGACGGGATCGCGGCGATCGAGGAGGAGGTCGAGCGGCTCGTCGGCGAGAAGCGGTACGACGAGGCGCGGGCGACGATCGACGCGATCTCCGAGCCGTCGGTCCGCCTTCGCCAGCTCCGCGGGCTGGCGCTGGCGCGCCTCGGACTGGCGAGGGAGGCGCGGAGGACCCTCGCCGCCCTCCGCGACGAGGGGCACGTCGACGGCGAGACGCTCGGGATCCTCGGCCGGACCTACATGGACTGGTACGACCGGACGGGCCGCGTCGCCCTCCTCCGCCGCTCGCGCGACCTCTACGCGGAGGGGTTCCGACTCGAACCGGAGAAGTCGTACTGCGGGATCAACGCCGCGGCGAAGAGCGCGCTCCTCGGCGACGACGAGGCGGCGGAGCGGTTCCTGAAGGACGTGGAGAAGGCGCTGGAGATCGAACGCTCGATCCTCGAGGAGGCGGGGAGGTCGGTCGACTACTGGTGGCTCGCGACCTCGGCCGAGGCGATGTTGTTGCGCGGCGCGGTCGCCGAGGCGGCGAAGGAGTACCGCAGGGCGGTCCGGCTGGCCCCGAGGGATCTCGGGTCGCACGGGACCACCTGGCTCCAGGCGAAGCGGATCCTGAACGTCCGCAACGCCTCCCCCGACGAGCGGGCTCTCGTCGCCCGCGTCTTCCGGGACCTCGTCGACGCCGATCCCGCGCTCGAGGTGACGCGACCGCCGACGCGGCGCATCCGGGCGTTCGCGCTCGACCCGACCGCCTCGAGGGCCCGCGAGACGGCCGGGCTGAACGAGGTGACGTTGCGCGTGCCGTGGGAGGCGGACGCGGCGGGGAAGAGCACGCTGTCGGCCGGGCCGGTGGGGGAGTACGTCGAGGTGATCGACCACGACCCGGCGAACGACTGCTTCTACGAGCCGGTCGACCTCGACGAGCCCGCGCTCCTCGCCGCCGACGGGCTCGACCCCGCGGAGGGAGATCCGCGGTTCCATCAGCAGATGGTGTTCGCGGTCGCGATGAACGTCGTGGGGAGCTTCGAGCGAGCCCTGGGACGGCGCGCCCTCTGGTCGGCCCGGCGGGTCCGCGACGAGGACGGCCGCGTCCGGAGGTCCGAGTACGTCCAGCGGCTCCGCGTCTACCCGCACGCGCTCCGCGAGGCGAACGCGTACTACAGCCCCGAGCGGAAGGCGCTGCTGTTCGGCTACTTCCAGGCCGAGTCCGACCACCCCTCGATCGCCCCGGGGGCGATGATCTTCACCTGCCTGTCGCACGACGTCATCGCGCACGAGATGTCGCACGCGTTGCTCGACGGGCTCCACCCCCGATTCGCCGAGGCGACGAACCGCGACGTCCTCGCGTTCCACGAGGCGTTCGCCGACCTGGTCGCGCTCTTCCAGCACTTCTCCCACCCGGGGGTGCTCGAGCACGAGATCGCGCGGACGCGGAGCGACCTCGGCGCGGAGAACCTCCTCGGCCAGCTCGCGCAGGAGTTCGGGCGTTCGATCGGGCGCCACGGATCCCTGCGGGACGCGATCGGCCGCGTCGACGAGCGGACCGGCGAGTGGCGGCGTCGGGAGCCGGACCCCGGCGCCCTGCTCGGCACCGACGAGCCGCACGAACGGGGCGCGATCCTGGTCGCCGCGGTGTTCGACGCGTTCCTCTCGATCTACCGCTCCCGGATCGACGACCTCCTCCGGATCGCGACCCAGGGGAGCGGCATCCTCGCCCCGGGAGAGCTGCACCCGGACCTCGTGAAGCGCCTCGCCAAGGAGGCCTCGACGGCCGCGGACCACGTCCTGCGGATCTGCATCCGCGCCCTCGACTACTGTCCCCCGGTCGACATCACGTTCGGCGACTACCTGCGCGCCCTGATCACGGCGGACGTCGACGCGGTCCCCGACGATCGGCTCCACTACCGGCTGGCGTTCGTCGAGGCGTTCCAGCGCCGGGGGATCTACCCGGGCGACGTCCGGACGCTCTCGGAGGAGTCGCTCGTCTGGCGACCGCCGCGGAACCACGACGTCGACCTCACGTCGCTCTTCGCGCCGGGCGCGGGGATCGAGCCGGAGTGGCGGCAGACGAGCGATCGGCGGGAGCTCTGGGAGCGAATGCGGCAGAACGCGCGGACCGTCCACCGGTGGCTCCGGACGTCGTGCTCCGGACCGATGGCGGAGGAGATCGGGCTCGCGATCTCGACCGACGCGCCGAAGAGCGTCTTCCGGCGACACGGACGCCCGACGATCGAGGTCCACTCGGTCCGGCTCGCCCGCCGGGGGACGCCGCTCGGGGAGACGCGGACCGACTTCGTGATCGAGATCCTCCAGCGGCGGCGCGGCTACCTCGACGAGGAGACGCAGGCCAGGGTCGACGCCGAGGGGCCGGAGCACGCGGACGATCACGGGGACTTCGTGTTGCGGGGCGGCTGCACGCTGCTGGTCGATCCGGAGACGTGCCGGGTGCGGTACGCGATCAACAAGCACATCCTGAGCGCCGGGCGGCTGAGGCGACAGCGGGCGTTCCTGGGCGGCGGGGACGGCTCGCTGCGGGCGACGTACCTGGGGGACGCCGGGAGGGGCGCCGGCGTGCGGGAGCCGTTCGCGATGCTCCACCGGCCGATCGAGGAGCGGGAGGGGACGTCGTGACGAAGCGAGGTTCGAGGGCGGCGGGGAAGAAGCGGGCGAAGCGGACGGCGTCGGGCGCGCCCGCGGCGTCGCCGGCGGCGGAGCGGATGGGCGCCCCCGAGAGCGGGGTGACCGTCCGGATGTACCGCGCCGGGCTCGGCGACTGCTTCCTCCTCGCGTTCCGCCGGACGGACGGCGATCCGTTCCACATGCTGATCGACTGCGGGGTGCACTCGCAGGTCCGCGGCGGGAACGACCGCGCCCGGCGGATCGTCGAGCACGTCCGCGCGACGACGGGGGGACGTCTCGACGTCGTGGTCGTGACGCACGAGCACGGCGATCACATCAGCGGCTTCCACGCCGCGCGGGAGACGTTCGCGTCGATGGAGGTCGGCCAGCTCTGGTTCGGATGGACCGAGGACCCGGCCGACCCGCTCGCGAAGCGGCTCGACCGCGCGCGCTCCCTGATGCTGCGCGGCGCCGGCGCCGCGGCCCGGGCGCTCGGGGCGGACGGCGGCGCGGCGGCCGGCATCGGTTCGCTCCTGTCGTTCTTCGACGCGGGGTCGCTCGACGGGGGGCTGGGGGTGTCGTCGCGCGCGGTGCGCGACGGGATCCTCGATCTCTGTCCGGAACCGCCGCTCTACCTCCGGCCGAAGCAGGCGCCGCTCTCGCTGCCGGGGGTGGACGGCGTGCGGATCTTCGTGCTCGGTCCGCCCGAGGACGTCCGGTCGCTGATGCGGGCGCGACCGTCGTCGCGCCCCGGGGAGGTGTACCACGAGCCCGACCACGCGCTGACGCCGGACGAGGCGCTCTCGGTCGCGCTGCTCGGCGCCGACGGCGGAGGACTCGGGCCGACCGACCGGATCGAAGCGGCGGCGCCGCCGTTCGCGGGGAACTTCCGGCTCGCCGCGGACATCGTGAAGGAGAACGCGGAGCGGTACGCGTTCTTCCACCGGTCGTACGGGTTCGGCGAGGGCGACGAGCTGGCGTGGAGGCGGATCGAGCGGGACTGGTGCGTCCCCGGGGAGTCGCTCGCGTTGAAGCTCGACGCGGCGACGAACAACACGAGCCTGGTCCTGGCGATCGAGCTGATGGCGACCGGCAAGGTCCTCCTGTTCGCCGGCGACGCCCAGGTCGGGAACTGGCACTCCTGGCACGACGGCGGGTGGTCCGAGGCGAACGGCCTGGCGCGCGGGGAGACCGTCGACGCGACGGACCTCCTGCGCCGGACGGTCCTCTACAAGGTCGGCCACCACGGCAGCCACAACGCGACGTTGAAGACCCGGGGGCTGGAGCTGATGACCAGCGCCGAGCTCGCCGCGATGATCCCCGTCGACGAGACGTGGGCGCTCGACCGGCGACCGTACCCCTGGAAGATGCCGTTCGGTCCGCTCTACGCCGACCTCCGGCGACGGACGGGCGACCGGATCCTGCGCGCGGACGTCGGCCTCGTCGAACCGGACGGGAGGAAGCCCGCCGCGTGGCGCGCCTTCGAACGGCGCGTCGACGTGCGGGACCTGTACGTCGACCTCGACGTCCCCGACGCGTGACCGCCGACCCCGGGAACCTCCGATGAGCGACGGCCCCCTCGTCAGCGTGATCACGCCGACCTTCGATCGCCCCGACTTCCACCCGTGGCTGTACCGGTGGTTCGACGAGCAGACCCACGAGCCGCGCGAGCTCCTCGTCCTCGACGACGGTCCGGAGCCGTCCCCGTTCTTCTCGTCGCTCGAGGACGATCGGGTGCGTTACTTCCACACGCCCGACCGGTACACGCTCGGCGGGAAGCGGGGGTTCCTCGCGGCGCGCGCCCGCGGCGACGTGATCGCGCACTTCGACGACGACGACCACTACGCCCCGCGCTACCTCGAACGGATGCTCGAGCACCTCGAGGGGCACGACCTCGTGAAGCTGTCGGGGTGGTTCGTCTTCAGCCACCCGCACCGCGCGTTCGCGTACTGGGACACCGCCGACGCCGCGCCGGTCCACTTCCGCGTGGAGGGCGGGAAGGAGCTGGCGCCGCTCCGGCTCTCGGACTTCCCGGAGGAGAAGCAGCGGGAGTGGATCGAGCGGAGCCTGTTCGGGTACGGCAACTCGCTGGTCTACCGGCGGCGCGTGGTGGAGGAGGTCGGGTTCGACGACATCCACCACCGCGAGGACTACACGTTCGTGCGGAAGGCGGAGGCGCGGTTCCGGGTCCGCCTCGTGGGGGACACCGACCCGATCCTCCTGGCGACGCACCACGCGCGGAACCACTCCGCGCTCTTCCCGCAGTACCGTCTCCCCCCGTTCCTCGTCGGCCCGCTCTTCGGCGACGACGTCGTCGACTACCTGGAGCGGACCGGCGGGTGACCGTCCGCGGGGCGCGCGGGACCGAGGTCGGCGGTGAGGATTCCTCGTCCGGAGGGGGAGCGGGAACCTCGGTCGGGCGAGCGGAACATCTCCCCGTCGGCGGGAGGCCCCCTGCCGCGGGCGGTCCGGGCGCTCCCCGAGCGGCACTCCGATTGCGGCGAGGGCGGATCTCACCCCGTCGTGCGGAGCATTCCGCGTCCGCGCCGTTCCCGGAGCCGTCCGATGATCTCCTCCCGCCTCTTCGCCCCGGTCACGCTCGCGTTCCTCTTCGGCGCTCTCGACGCTTCGGCGCAGTGCGTCGTCCACGAGCTCGAGAAGTTCGCCCCGCCGGCGACGCTCGGCGCCGACGACCAGCTCGGGATCGACGTGTCGTTGTCGGCGGACGTCGCGCTCCTCGGGGCGTGGGCCGACGACGACCAGGGCTCGAACGCCGGCGCGGCGTACGTGTACCGGAGGATCGGCGGCACGTTCACGGAGGAGGCGAAGCTCGTCGCCGGCGACGGGGTCGCGAGCGACGCGTTCGGGTTCTCCGTCGCGGTCTCGGGGTCGGTCGCCGTGGTCTCGGCGCGCCTGCAGGACGCCGCCGGAACGGACGCCGGCGCGGTCTACGTCCTGCGGTACGTCGGCGGCGCGTGGCTGCCGGACGCGAAGCTCGTGGCCGGGGACGCCGCGGCCGGGGACCAGTTCGGATACTCGGTCGCGATCGACGGCGACGTCCTCGTGGTCGGCGCGACGCGCGACGACGACGGCGCGTCGAACGCCGGATCCGCGTACGTCTTCCGGTTCGACGGGATCGGGTGGGCGCAGGAGGCGAAGCTGGTCGCATCGAGCCCGGGGTTCAACGACTTCTTCGGCTGGTCGGTGGCGGTCGACGGGGACGTGGCGATCGTCGGCGCGGTGAACGCCGACACGGCGACGGTCTTCCGCCGGACGGCCGGCGTCTGGGGGACGGAGCAGGTGCTGACGGCGTCCGACGCCACCGGCTTCGACCGCTTCGGCTACGACGTCGACGTCGACGGCGCGCGGGCGGTGGTCGGCGCGGCGCTCGCGAGCAAGGCGTACGTCTTCGACTTCGGCGGCGCGAGCTGGTCCGAGTCCGCGATCCTCGTGGCGAGCGACGGCCTCTCGTCCGACGCCTTCGGGACCTCCGTCGCGCTCGACGGCGCGGACATGGTGGTCGGTGCCCGGCTCGACGACGACGCCGGGACGAGCGCGGGGGCGAGCTACCTGTTCCACCTCGACGGCGGCGTCTGGGGCGAGCGGGTGAAGCAGATGGCCTCCGACGGTGCCGCCGGCGACGAGTTCGCGACG
>JAUIEL010000864.1 GCA_030428825.1 bacterium | reverse complement strand
ACGATCGCTCGATCGGCGCCGGACGGGAGCTCCCGCGGCGGCGGATCGCCGTGCGTCCACCACGCCAGCGCCCCGCCGAGGACCGCCGCCGCCGTCCCGAGCCCGACCGTCCCGAGCGCGGGCGTCCCGAGCGCGGGTGTCCCGAGCGCGGGCGCTCCTCCGGCGAGCGGCAGGAGCGCCCGCTGCCACGCCTCGGAGTCGCGGCCGAGACGCCGCCGCAGCTCCGCTCGGAGACGCTCCAGCCCGCGCGTCAGTCGGGTGTGCACCGTCGAGACCGGCACGCCGAGGCGGGCCGCGATCTCCCGCGGCGGGAGGTCGTCGAAGAAGCGCAGGAGGACGACGTCGCGCGTCGGCGGCTTCAACCCGAGCACCGCCGAGACGACCGTGGCGTGGACCTGCGCCCGCGCCACGACGTCGGCCGCCGCCGGCGACGTCCCGCCCGCCCCCTCGACCTCGCGCTCGCGGGCCCGCCGGCGCGCGTCCGAGCGAAGCGTCTCCCGCAGCCGGTTCCGGAGGACCGCGCCGAGCCACCCCCGCGCCGACCGCCGCGGCGGCGCGCCGGCGAGCGCGGCGACGACCGCGTCCTGCGCGAGGTCGTCGGCGAGATGAGGATCGCGGACCAGCCGGCCGGCGAGGGCGCGGACCCAGCCGGAGTGCGAAAGGAGCTGGTCGACGGGCGGATTCCGGGGAGGCATGCGGTCGTCCATACGAGGGGGACGGCGCCGATCGCCGATCCTGCTCGCGATTCCTCGGGATCTCTATCCGCCGGGGCGGGCGGAGTGACGGCCGTCGTCGCGACGATCAGAGATCGATCGTCGCCTCGAACGCGCCGTGGAGCGCCCAGCCGTCGGACGTGGCGGGGTTCGTGACGACCGCCTGCCCCCGGAAGGTGAACGGCGTCGGGAGCGTCGCCGGCAGCGTCCCCTGGAGCGTGTAGCCGTACGAGCCGGGGAACATCGGGATCGGCACCGGCACGACCGTCGCCATGTCGAGCGCACAAGCGGCGGTCAGCGGCGTGAACCCGGCGCCGGCGCCGAGGACGAGGAACGCGGGGCCGGTCGGCTGCTGCGACTGCGAGGACGCGCCGATCTCGAGGACGCCGCCCGGCGCGTGGCATCCGGCCGATGTCGTGATCATGTCGACCTGGAAGGGCGCGGGCACGCACTGCGCGGTGACGACCCGGGAGCTCCCGGCGCAGAACTCGATCCTCGTGACGGCCGGCCCGAGGGCGCTCGTCGAGAGGTCGTGGCGCGAGACCACGAAGAGCGTGGTGTCGCCGACGAGCGCGCCCGCCTCGACGCCCGGCGCCGCCGTCGAGAAGCGGATCGACTCGAACGGCATGCCCGTCCCCGAGTCGAACCGGCGGACGGCCGGAGCGAGCGGAAGTCCGGCGACCTGCGGGTCGTGTTCGTCTCCGACGAGATAGAGGGTCCCGTCGGGCCCCATCGCCACCGACGAGGTCCTCGACACGAAGCCGCTCGCCAGGCTCCCTTGGAGCAACGAGTCGGCCTCGTAGACCCGGAAGATCGTGATGTGGTACGGCACGAAGAGCGGCGGACTCGTCGACGCGAGCACCGCGCGGCCGCTCGAATCGGCGCCGAGCCGGAGGCGCCCTCCGAAGATCGGGATCAGGTCCGAACCGACGCCGAACGCCAACCCGACCCCGCTCGGCGGCACCCGGACCAGGACCGCGAAGTCGTCGTACGCGAGCGGCACCCCCGGGATCCCGTGGTGCCCGTGGCCGAAGGCGAGGGTCGACCCGTCCGGCCGGGACGCGACCTCGCCGAACCCGTCGGCCGCCGCGCTGCCGACGTACGTCCCGAGGAGGAGGGTCGACCCGGTCCCGTCGAGACGGGCGACCCACCCGTCCGAGGGACCGGCGAGCGAGGCCGCGAACGCGCCGGGCGTGGTCGGGAAGTCGGGCGACGCGGTGTGCCCCGCCAGGTGGATCACCCCGGCCGCGTCGACGTCGACGTCGACGAGGCGGTCGATCGAGGTCGGGGGCGCCTCCGCCAGCGAGCCGCCGAGGTACGTCGCGAACCGGAGGATCGTCCCCGTCGGGTCGATCCGCGCCACGAACGCGTCGTCCGGACCGCCCATCGTCGTGTCGTACGCCCCCGCGGTCACGGGGAAGTCCGTCGACGTCGTGAGGCCGGCGACGACGGCGTCTCCGTTCGGCGCGACCGCCACGCGGGGGAGCGACTCGTCCGCCGACCCGCCGAGGAACGTCACCCAGAGGAGCGCTCCGGTCGCCGGCGACAGGCGGGCGACGAACACCTC
>JAUIEL010000111.1 GCA_030428825.1 bacterium | reverse complement strand
GGCGACGATGTTCGACCCGGACGGCCTGGTCGCGACGGGCACGTTGACGCCCGCGTACGCGTGCCTCGGCTGCCACGAGGAGGTGGTGGAGAAGTTCGCCGCCAAGGGGGCGCCGTGGAAGGCCGAGAGCTGGGCCCGCAAGCGCGCCAAGAAGATTCACGAATGACGTCCGTTCCGACCGCCGAAGGAGTTCAGCCCATGTCCCTGCCCGCGCACCCGAACGACCGTTCCCTCCGCGCGACGACCTCGCTCGCCCGGATCCTCCTGGCGGTGATCGTCGGGCTCGCCGGCGCCTTCGAGGCCCGGGCCGGCATCACGGGCGTCTCGGCGACGGAGGTGACCGCCGGCTCCGTCTTCGAGGTGACGGGGACCGGCTTCGGCACGTCGAAGCCGAAGGTCACGTTCGCCGACGACGGCGAGCCGGTCCCCGGCGTGAAGCTCAAGGTGCTCGAGTCGTCCGACACCGAGCTGACGGTGCGGGTGAAGAAGGCGACGGTCGGGCGGTTCTCGGTCATGGTCGTGCCGGAGACGGGGGCGCCGTCCGAGTCGGTCGACATGGTCGACGTGGTGCCGCCGGCGGTGGTGGCGGTGGAGACCGAGGCGAAGACGCCGGGCGACGTCGCGACGGCGACGGTCGAGTGGCCGTCGAGCGGGAAGACGTCGGTCTCGATGGGGTGGCTCCCGGCGAAGATCCTCTCGATCACGCCGACGGTCGGAGAGGGGCCGGAGCCGCCGCCGACGGCGATCGTCACGTTCCGGATCCCGAAGAAGCTCCCGAACGGGCACTGGGCGGTCGAGTTCTCGAACGGCGTCGGGAGCGTGATGTCGGACGACGCCGTCGAGGTGGTCGGGAGCAAGCGGAAGCTGAAGAAGGGGATCGTGCGGGCGAGCATCGTCGGCCGCAAGCTGTTCACGAGCACGAAGGTCGGCGTGACCGCGTCGCAGGAGGGGCCGACGACGATCGTCGGGTTCAAGAAGAAGGGCGACTCGTGGAGTCTCGAGCTGCCGTTCGTGTACGGGACCGACCTCGCGCCGACGACGTTCGACGGGACGGAGGCGGAGGTGCGCTTCGTCGACGCGAAGTCGGGCGAGGAGTTCGAGTCGGGCGACGACCTCTCGGTGCGGGTGAGCGCGACGGGGGACGGAATCGTCGCGGGGTCGTTCGGAGGGACGTTCCGAGCCGTCGCCGACGCCATGGACACGCGGCTGGCGAGCGGGACGTTCTCCTACGACGGGACGTACGACCTGGAGGGGACGCCGGGGCTGACGGACACCGTCCTGGTCCCGGGCGAGGAGGCGCCGCCGCTGAACGTGCAGATCCTCGCGATCCAGGGCGCCACCGGGCCGACCGGGAACTTCCGACCCGGCGATCGCATGGAGGTGCGGTTCCGGCTCGCGAAGGACGACGGCACGGTCTGGAAGCTGAGCGAGATGAGCATGGCCCGGGCGATGATCTCCGGGCCGACGGAGAACTACCAGCGGGTCATCGTCCAGCAGACGAACGTCGGCGCCGTCTCGAAGGACCACGGCGACGGCACGTACACGTACGCCTTCCCGCCGTTCCCCGACACGTACGTCGCGCCGTACAACGACACGGCGGCGTTCGACGAGGACGACGGCGAGTGGACCGGCCAGGCGCTGGCGGACGGGACGTACACGATGGCGATGTGGTTCCGCTGGAGCTACACCGTCGACGGCGAGGGGTTCTCCGAGGTCGGGACCCGAACCCTGAACTTCGCGTTCGGGGCGTCGCCGCTCTCGACGCTGGTGCGCGAGGTCGTCACGACCGAGAGCTGCAACCAGTGCCACTCGGAGCTGCAGGCGCACGGCGGGTCGCGGCGCACGGCGGAGCTCTGCGTCATGTGCCACACGAACGGCGCGGAGGATCGGAACACGGGCGGCGCCACGCCCGGCGCGTCGATCGCGTGGAACATCATGGTCCACAAGATCCACAACGGATCGCACCTCCCCTCCGTGCTCGGCGTGACGACCGCGGCGACCGGGGAGCGGGTGTACGACGCCGACCCGGTGCCGTACGAGCTGGTCGGCTTCGGGAACAACGTCCACGACTACTCGCACGTCGAGTTCCCGGCGTGGCCGAACTTCGCCTCCCCGATGCCGCGCGACCTCGGCTACGGCTCGCTCACGAGCGGCGAGCAGGCCCTCGAGGACCAGATGCGGAGCGGCGTGACGAGCTGCGCGCTCTGCCACGGCGATCCGGACGGGGACGAGGGGCCGCTGGAGGCGCCGGCCCAGGGCGACCTCGCGTACACGAACCCGACCCGCAACGCCTGCGGATCGTGCCACGACGACTGGGTGTTCGACGAGCTGTACACGGCGAACGGCCAGACGATGCCGGGGCAGGTCGACGATCAGAACTGCGCGTTCTGCCACGACGTGAGCGGCGGCCCGCTCGCCGTGATCGACGGGCACCGGCACCCGCTGCAGGATCCGAGCATCTCGACGGGCGTCCACTTCGACCTGCTGTCGGTCGTCGAGGCGGGCGTCGGGGCCGACATGGACGGGACCGTCGACCCGGGCGAGAAGGTGGCCGTGACGTTCACGATCACCGACGACGCGGGCGGCGCGATCGATCCGAACGACCTCGATCGCCACAACGTCATGCTCGCGGGGCCGTCGGGGAACATGAACGTCCTGACGCCGGAGATGTCGATCCCGGCCGAGCTGCTCGCCGGTTCCCCGCCGTACACCGTGAACGTGCCGATGGCGGTGCGGTTCGAGGAGATCGGCACGGCCACGGGCGGCGTCGACGTCTTCACGACCGAGTTCACGCCGCACTGGGAGGGGTCCGGCGCGGCGACGTCGGTCTTCGAGGTGACCGGCCCCACCGGCGGCGGCGGCAGCAGCACGCTCGCGGCGGAGGTGGTGGCGCCGGTCAACTACGTCGACGTCGCCGACGCCACCGGGTTCGCCCGCGACGACCACCTCGCGATCGTCGGCGCGACGACCGAGTACCTCGTCGTCCAGACCGTCGAGGGGAATCGGCTCTGGTTCTCCTCGCCGTACACGACCGGCTATCCGGTCGGCCCGCGCGAGGACCATCCCTCCGGGACCGTGGTGATCGAGGTCGACGTCGCGGAGCGGACGGTCGACGTCGACTACTCGCTCGCCGCCTCGACCGGCACCGTCACCGAGCTCGCCGGCTTCGGCGACGGCAACCCGATCCTGGCCAGCTACACGACCGACTTCGTCCTGCCGTCGACGTACGGCCTGGCGCTCAACGCGGGGCCGGACCTCGGCGAGCTCTCCGGGACGTGGGCCGGGAAGAGCATGGTCTCCGGGACGTACTCGCTCGGCATGTGGGGGCACGTCAACCGCACCGTGACGAAGTACGGCGAGAGCCAGACGTACCGCGACGGCGCCCGGGGCGTTCGCCTCGAGTTCCTCGTCGGGTCCGAGTCGACGCTCGACCCGTGGAACAACATCGTCGGCGAGGAGTCGTGCTACACGTGCCACGTCGACATCCAGTTCCACGGCAGCAACCGCCGCGGCTTCAACTCGTGCCTGATGTGCCACGGCACGGCGGGGGCCGGCGATCGTCCGCAGTACGTGGCGCCGAACGCTCCGGCGACCGACGGGCTGACCGTCAACTTCCGCGAGATGCTGCACAAGATCCACGCCGGAGCGGACCTCGCGAAGGCGGACTCGTACGAGATCGTCGGGTACGGCGGCGGGTATCCGAACAACTTCTCGGTCCACACCTACGAGGGGGTCCACTTCCCGGCGATGACCGGCGGCACTCAGGACTGCGCCACCTGTCACGGGGAGGGGAACACGTCGTGGTTCGCGCCGGTCGCGCGCGAGCACCCGACCGAGCAGGTGTTCGCGGTCCAGGAGTGGACGATCGCGTGCGGGAGCTGCCACGACAGCGACGACGCGCGGGCGCACATCGAGACGCAGTCGTCCGCGATCACCGGCGCCGAGGCGTGCGCCACGTGCCACGGCCCGGGCGATCCCTGGGCGGTCGACATCAAGCACATGCTGCGCTGAGCGCCGCGCTCCGTCGGACCGGGCGCCCGGGGGCTTCGCGCCGTCGGGCGCCCGGGTCCGTCTCGGCGGTCGGGTCGGGGACGGTCCGCCGCGTGGTCGGGGGGGGCGCACGACGGCGCGCGCCCCGGTCTCACCGCACGATGACGGAGCGGTACCAGATCGCCTCGACGTCGTCGAGGCCGCGGCCGTAGGCGCGGCGGACGGCCGCGTCGGCGTCGCGGCCGGCGCCGAACTGTTCGATCAGCTCCTTCAGCGGCGCGACGCCGTACTCCTCGCGGAGGAACGCCACGAACGACCGCGAGAGGGCGTAGAGGACGCGCACCGTCCCGGGGTCCGGCACGGCGCCGAACGACGCGGGGACCTCGCGGAGGCGGGGGATCCGGATCTTCCGCGCGACGGCCCGGATCTCGTCGTGGCACGCCTCGCCGCGGCGGCCGTACCACTCGGCGAGCCCCTCGTGCAGCCAGCTCGGCGCGGTCGGGGCGAGGTCGTCGAGGAGGCGGTGCGTGAACTCGTGGCGCGCCAGCGGCGGGACGAGGCGGCGCTGGCGGGCGAGGTCCTCGATCGGCAGGCGGATGCGGCCGTCGTACTGTCCGCCGACCCAGTCGTGCGCGCCGGTCACCCGCTGGAACTCGGTCGGGCTGTAGATCAGGACGATCGTGCGGCCGCGCGGTTCGCGGCCGAGGTCGCGGCAGATCTCGTCGCGCGCCTCCTGCAGGATCTCGAGGTAGTCGTCGACCACGCGGAGGTTCTCTCGCGTGCCGAGGAACCGGACCGTGAAGTCGCGCGACGAGCGGTCGACGAACTCGCCGGAGACCTCGTGCTCGCGGCGCGCCCGGACGAGGGACTCCTTCGCGGCGGCGTCCGGTGCGAGCTTCAGCCGCCGCTCGAACGCCCGGATCGCGCGCGGGAGGTCGTCCTGCCGGTACGACAGCGCGCCCTGGACGTCGAGCAGCCGCGGCTCGTCCGCGTGCCAGTCCTTCGCGCCGTCGAGGACCGCCTGCGCGCGGACGAGGTCGCGGTATCGAAGGTACGTGTAGGCGAGGTGGACCCACGGGTGCGGCAGCTCGGGGCAGAGCCGGATCGACGCGTCGAAGTCGACGATCGCCTTGCGCAGCCGGTCGTGCTCGAGGTGGTCGATGCCGCGCCGGTTCCGCGCCTCGGAGAGGTTCCTCACGACGACCGGGTCGTCCCCGCTCGCCTCGACGGCCCGCTTCAGGGCCGAGATCGCCTCGTCGAACTCCCCCTTCGACAGGAGCGCGAGCCCCCGGTCGTTCAGCGCGCGCGCCGACTCGCCGGGGACGAGGAGCGCGGCGACCAGGAGGAGCGAGGGGAGCATGGGGGGAGTGTAGCGGCGGCGGGCGGGGGGCGGTCGGAAGGAGTCGGGCGTCGGGGACGCGACGCTCCCTTCCGGCGTTCGCTACGATCCGGCGCCGCCGGATTCCCGGGGATCGTCCGTGGTCGAACGAGGAGCGGTCGGAGTCGGGGACGGTCGGTCCTCCGCGCGTCCCCGCGCGTCCCCGAACGTCACCGGATCGTTCCTTCGCCCGCCCCCGTCGCTCCCCTCGACGGCTCGTTCAGGAGGACCGCATGCGCGTGACGAACCGACGTCGACCCCGGGTCTGGATCGTGTGCGCGGCGCTCGGCGCGGCCGGGTGCGCGCACGACGCCCCGCACCCGGTCCACGTCCCGCCAGAGCCCGTGCGGGGGCAGAGCGCGTCGGGGGGCGTGACCGCGACGTACGTCGAGACGGACCTCGACGGGGGTGATCCGCTGGTCTCGCTGAGCGTGGCGGGGGCCTGGTCGAACGGCCGGCGGGTGTGGGACGAGATCCGCGCGATCACCGTGGTGACGGACGACTGGGAGGAGCTGTTCACGATCACCTACGAGGAGCCGGTCGCCGGCGCGCGACGCGCGGTCCGGTTCGCGGCGCCGGTCGGGGACGGGGAGCGGCGGCTGCTCGTCCTGGTCGATCGCGACGGCGCGCCGCAGCAGCGGTGCGAGCTCCGTCTCACGGGGGGGGTCGTCCGCCTGCCTCGAGCGCCGGTCGAAGGGACCCGCTCCCGGTCGCCGTGGCTCTCCGCGACGTACCCGCTCTGGGGGCTCCCTCGGGACCTGATCGACGCCCCGCTCACGGCGCTGAACCGCTTCGGCCTGGGGAAGATCTACGGCGGCCGGACGTTCGAGGAGCCGCGCCCGCCGGTGGTCGGTCTGTACGCCGCGGCCGGGATCGCCGGCGCGATCTGGGGCGTCGGATGGGGCTTCCACGAGGCGGGCCACCACTACATGCAATCGTACCTCTACGCGACGGGCGGCCTGCTCGTCGGGGCCGCGATCGGCGCCGGCGGCGTCCTCGCGCTCGACGCGGCGTGGGGCGCCGTCGTGAACCCGCTCCAGGTCGCGCTCCTCCGGACGGGGATCGACCGCGAGTACGTGAAGACGGCCGACCCGGTCCTCCGCCTCGGCGATCGATGGACCGACGACGACGTCCGTCGTCACGACACCCTGTCGCGGACCCACGCCTGGTTCCCGAACTGGAACTACGTCGTCCACGAGCGGACCCTCACCCCGCCGCCCGCCGGCGAAGGGGAACCGGTCCGGACCGTCGAGCGAATCGAGGTCGTCGAGGGCGGGGGCGACGCGGGCGAGGACGAGGGCGAACGCGATCGGGAGAGGCGCGAAGGGAGTTCCTTCGGAGCGCTCGAAGGCCCAGGAGAACCACAGAATGCGGGCGCGGCCGGCGCGTAGGGGGGCGCATGAAATTCGTTCGAGACGGCATCGACAAGGTGAAGGAACTCTCGGCGGCGGCGCCGGTCGACTGCCCGCGCGGGTGGGGGGCGGTGTCGTTCCTGGTCTCCGGGGCGGGGATGCTCCCGTTCGTCTCGCTCGAGCGGGCGTGCCCGATCGGTGGCGTCGGGTCGTGCGCGGCGTGCCGGCACCCGCCGAATCCGGAGCGGGTGGAGCGCCTGCGGGCGATCCTGTCCGAGCTGGAATCCCTCCGCCGGGACGGGACGCTGACCGGGGCGGAGTACGAGGCGCAGCGCGCGGCCCTCCTCGAGGTCGGCGCGGTCCGGCGGGCCGGCGAGGGGATGGCGATCGCCGCGTGGATCCTGGTCCCGACCGGCCTGTTCCTCGGCGCGGTCGGCGCGTGGCTGGTCGAGCGCGTCCACGAGGGGTTCCTCGCGTTCGCCGTCGGCGGTGGCCTGAGCACCGTCGTCGGCCTCGGCCTCGCGATGGCCGCGGCCCACGTCCGGCGCGCGCCGCGCGAGCCGCGGCACGGGACGGGTCCGCACCGCGGGTAGTCCAGAACCCCCGGAACGCGCCCGCGGGCGGTCGGACCGTCAGCCGCGGGCGGCCGGAGCTCTCGCGAGCCGGGGAGGAGCGCATGGCGGCGCCTCGTTCGGAAGCGTCTGCGCGAATCTTCGGGAATCTGGCCCGTGTCTCGGGCCCGCGGCGCATGTCTCGTCCCGTCGAACCGCCCCCGGAGAGGACCGATGCGCTCCCTGTCCCTTGCCCTGCCCCGTCTCGCCGCCGCCCTCCTCGCGCTGGCCGCCGCCGCCCCCGACTCTCGGGCGGCGACGCAGGTCACCCTGATCGAGCCGAACTACGGCCCGGCGACGGGCGGGACGCTCCTCACCGTGCACGGATCCGGCTTCACGGGCGCGACCGGCGTGACGATCGGGGGAGTCGCCGTGGGGGCCTTCCAGGTGGTCGACGACACGAAGATCACGGGGACCACGGCGGGCGGCGCGGCGGGCCCTCAGGACCTGACCGTCCTCGGCGGCGCCGGGAACACGACCGTCGTCGCCGGCTTCACCTACTGCGGACAGTCCAGCACCTACGCCGGCATCCTGTTCCCCGCCGGCGACGTCAGCTTCGCCGACGTCCTGGTGAAGTACGACCCGCTCCACGGCGGCGGGCCGGGGCCGACCCACGCCAACTTCGTCGACCCGCTGGACGCGCTCGGGGCGCCGGACTATCCGGGCGGGAACTTCGCCGAGGGATCCGTCTCCCTCGGCGACGGCGGGCTGATCGAGCTCGCGTTCAACGACAACCTGCTGACCAACTCCGGCGACGGCACGCACGACCTCCACGTCTTCGAGGTCGGCTCCCAGGTCGAGGACACGTTCGTCGCCATCCGCCCGGCCGACCCCGCGACCCTGGCCGTCGTCCAGGGGCTCGGGACCGACGCGAACCTCGACGGGTTCTTCGAGATCGGCAAGGTCTTCGGATCGACCAGCTCGATCGACATCGACGGGCACTTCCCCGGCCAGCCGGGCGGAGCGCTCCGCTTCGACGCGGTGCAGCTCGTCGACGACCCGGCCGAAGGGTCGTCGACCGGCGCGACCGTTGGCGCCGACATCGACGCCGTGGGCGCCATCGCCGCCCTGACCCACGCGATGAAGTACGGCGCGGGCTGCCCGGGCACGGGCGGCTTCGTCCCCGACCTGACGCTCGAGGGATGCGCGATCCCGGTCGGGAACGTGACGCTCTCGATCTCCGCCGGTCTCGGCGGATCGACCTGCGTGCTGTTCTTCGGGCTGACCCAGGTGAACCTGCCGATGGTCCCGGGCTGCGTCCTGCTCGCCGACCCGCAGTTCAACGTGGCGCTGCCGATGGGCGGCCCCGGACCGGGCAACGGCACGGCCGGCTTCTCGGCGCTCGTCCCCGCGAACGCCCCTCCGGTCGATGTCTACTTCCAGGCGTTCGTGGTCGACGGCGGGGTCCCGTTCGGCTTCTCGAACTCGAACGGAGTGAAGCTGGCGATCCAGTGACGCGGGCGGCCCGGTCGGCGGTCGGGCGGCGCGCCCCGCTTCGTCGTCCTCCGGATGTTCCCGTTTCGAGGAGACGGGGGGAGCGTCGGAAGGTCGTCGGCCGCCGACCTTTCCGCGGCGCCTCCGCGATCAGAAGGCGGAGTCGAGCACGACCAGCGTCGACGGCGCGCCCAGCGCGACGCCGCCGTTCGAGGGGGAGACGAAGCCGGCCTGGACGTAGAGGACCGCCGATTCCACGCCGGGAGTGAGCGGTCCCAACGGGGCCGAGACCACGAGGCTCCCCGACGCCGGCACCGTCCCGGCGGAGAAGACCACGGGGTTCGGCCCGAGGTGGAAGGCGCCGGCCGAGAGGACGAGCTGGGGTGGCGTCGGGGTCGCCGACACGCCGATCAGGACCTGTTCGCCGGGCACGCCCGAGACGACGGCGCCGGCGAGCTGCCCTTCGCGGACGGGCGACCCGACCACGATCGACCGCGCCGGGCCGGCGACCGTGCCGATCGTCCCGCCGAAGAGCTGCGCCGGCTGGCCGGCGGAACCGGGCGGACAGGCGCCGAAGCCGAGGCCGCCGGCGCCCGGGAGCAGGCCGGTCTCCTGCAGGAGCGCCTGCGAGTTCGCGCCGATGAGGGTGACGCCGTGGCCGCCCGCGCCGCCGCCGACGCACCCGAAGGCGCCCGAGACGCCGTCGGCGCCCCTGCCGCCGACCAGGCTCGATCCCGACGCGAACAGGAGCGACCGGTCGAGCGTCGCTCCGTCGCCGCCGCCCGCCGGCAGGCCGAAGATCGAGCCGGACTGGACGCCGTCCTCGCCGCGCAGCGTCGAGGAGTACGCGTACGCCGACGACTGGATGGCGAACAGGCCGGGGCCGCCGGCCTTCGAGACGCCGACCTTCGAGCCGAGCCCGCTCCCGCCGCGCGCCTCGCAGCGCACGATCGTCGCCGCGCCGCAGAGCGAGACGAGCATCCCGCCGGCCGGCCCGCCGAGGACGTGCGCGCCGTCGAACGTCCCGTCCTCGACCCACACCGGTCCGGCGTTCGAGCCGAGGCGGAGGGCCTCGCCGCTCGGGTTCGCCGCGGGAAGCACCGCGTCGATCCCGCGCAGCAGCGACCGTTGGGTCGGGCCGAGCCCCGTCACGGAGAGGGTCCGGAGCACCGTGACGTTCGCGGAGGCGTCGGCGACCACGGCGAGCGACTTGCCCGACAGGGTCACGGACTCGTCGTAGGCGCCGTCCTTCACGAGCACCGTGTCTCCCTCCGCGGCGGCGGAGACCGCGGCCTGGATCGACGTGAACGCGACCCCCGGTCCGGGCTGGTCGTCGACCACGAGGACCTTTCCCTGGGCGTCCGCCCGGACGGCGATCAGCAGCAGCAGTCCCGCGACCCGGAGCGACGGATTCGGCTTCATGCTCTCGTTCCTCGACGTGTCCGGACCAGGCTTCGTCGCCCATTCTACGTCCGAGGCGTCCGCGGAGGTTCCGACGCGGGGAGCGGGAAGGGCGGCCTCGGTGTCGGCCGAGAAAATCCGGGCGGGAGTGGCGGACGGGGCGCGCCGGTTTCGTCCGGAGGGGGCGAACCCGACCCCCCGACCCCCCGACCCGGAGCGTCCCGATGAAGACCACGCCGTTCGCCGCCCTCTCGATCGTCGCCCTCGCCGCCCTCGCCCCGACCGCCGACGCGCAGGTCGTCGTCCAGAGCTCGTCGTCGTTCCGGAGCGCCGGGCTCCGCGCCTCGTTCGGCGGGTCGAGCGCCTCGGCCGGCCTCGGCTTCTCGTTCGGGTCGAGCGTCCGCGCGTCGCGGACGTCGGTCTCCGGCGGCGGGGCGAGCGGCGGGGTCCGGTTCGTCCGGTCCGGCTCGACGGTCGTCGCTCCGGCCGGGTTCGGGCCGTCGGTCCGGCCGCGGCCCGCCGCCGGGAGCCCGCTCGGCCGACCGGCGTTCGGGGCGACGTCCGGGATCGCGCGGCCGGCCTCCTCCGGCGCGTTCGCCGGCGGCGCGCGGTGCCCCGGCGCGGCGGCGAAGCCGGCCACCAAGAGCACGACGGCCCCCGGGACCAAGACGGTCACCAAGACCAGGACGGTGGTCAAGCCGAACGGCGCGGTGGTCACGAAGACGGTCGTGAAGCCGAAGCGGCCGGCCGGCCGGAGCGGGCGCTGAGCGGACGGCGCTCCGCGGCGGAGGGGAGGGGGTACGATCGGCTCTCCCTCCCCTCCGACCGGGACCCCGCCATGCTCCGCGCCGCCGCCGTTCCTCTCGCCCTCGTCCTCGCCGCCGCCGCCGCGCCCGCCGCCGACTGGCCGCAGTTCCGCGGCCCCGGCGGCCTCTGCGTCGCGGACGACACGCCGATCCCGACCGTGTTCGGGCCGGACGAATCGGTCGTCTGGAAGGCCGCGGTCCCGCCGGGGCACTCGTCGCCGTGCGTCGTCGGCGATCGGGTCGTCGTGACCGGGTTCGAGGGCGGGCTGAACGTCGTGCTGGCCGTCGACCGGGCGACCGGCGAGGAGCGCTGGCGGCGGACGTTCGAGGGGCCGCCGCACCGGAAGTACTTCCACGTCGACGCGGTCCCGGCGCTGCCGACGCCGGCGTCCGACGGCCGGCGGGTCGTGGCGTACCTCGGGAACTACGGCGTCGTCGCGCTCGACCTCGACGGGGAGGTCGCCTGGGAGCGGCGGCTGGAGCACCCGGGGTCGTACTTCGGGATCGGGACGTCGCCGTTGCTGGTCGACGGGGTGGTCGTCGTGTCGCGCGACGGGGCGACGGAGGCGGGGGTGCTCGGCCTGTCGCTGGAGGACGGGGAGGAGGTCTGGCGGATCGACCGGTTCGACTGCCGCGAGGCGCACGCGTCGCCGTTCCTGTGGGAGAACGCCGGGCGGACCGAGCTGATCGTCCCCGGCACGAACCGCCTCTTCTCGTACGACCCCGCGACGCGGGAGCGGCTGTGGGTCGTGGAGGGGCTGACCGTCTTCCCGTGCACGACGCCGGTCGCCGACGAGGAGACGCTGTACCACGCCGCGTGGTCGACGCCGAACTCGAGCGGGCGGTCGTTCTGGGAGGCGGGGTTCCGGCGGTCGCTCGACCTGACCGACGAGGAGATCGAGGACCCGCGCCGGCTGTTCGAGCGGCTCGACGCCGACCGGGACGGGAAGGTCGCGTACGACGAGGTGCCGGAGTGCCGGGCGAAGGACGCGTTCGGGTTCCTCGACCGGAACCGGAGCGGGGCGTGGGAGGTGGAGGAGCTGTTGAACTCCGAGCCGGCCGCCCCGGGCCGGAACCTGATGGTCGCCGTGGCGCGCGGCGCCGAGGGAGTGGCGAACGACGAGCACGTCCGCTGGACCTGGAAGCGCGGGCTGCCGTACGTCGCGTCGCCGCTGCTCTACCGGGGGCGGATCTGGCTGTTCAAGTCGGGCGGGATCGTCACCGTCCTCGACGCCGAGACCGGCGAGCCGGTGATCGACCGCGGCCGCCTCGGCGACCGCAGCGAGTACTACATGTCCCCCGTCGGCGCGTCCGGGCACGTCCTGGTCGGCTCGGCCGAGGGGACCCTCTACGTCCTCGACGCCACCGCCGACGAGCTGGTCGTCGAGCACGAGGTGAAGTTCGACGACGAGCTCTTCGCGACGCCGGCGGTCCTCGACGGGAGGGTGTACCTGCGGTCGAAGTCGACGCTCTGGGCGTTCGGGGCGGCGGGGGATTAGGTAGGGGAGGCGCCTCGCGTTCCATGAAATCTCGACACGCGGTGACGAGAATTCATGGAACGCGGGGAGCGAGGGTGGCCGCTGATCGCATCCCCCCGACGTCGTTGGTCCCGGAGGACGCGCGCTGTCTGGTCGGGCCTCGGTGGCTACGCCGAGAGCGCGACGCGCCATCGCTCCAGGCACGTCTCGAGGTCGGCGCCCCGGAAGCCGAAGGGCAATCCGGCGAGGATCAGCCGCACGCGGCGCGAGCCGGCGGGGACCTGCGCGACGGAGATCGGTGGGTCGGCCGCCGCATCCTCGCGGGTCGGCCAGGGGTAGGCGAGCACCGTGTCGACGGCGTCGGTGTCGGCCACCGTCGCATACGCGAGCGCCTGGTGGAGGTCGGCTCGGTGCTGCTCCTTCCAGTCCGCCGTGCTCGCGCGCCATCCGCCGTGCTGGACGTGGACGAGGTGGCGCTTGTACTTCGCGTCGATCCAGATCGTGCGGTCGGCGCGCCGGAGGGCGAGGTCGGGCGCGAGGTGGCCCATCGACGGCCGTCCGATCCGCCAGTCGAGCGGGAGGCGGCTCTCTCCCCGCGGGACCGCGACGGCGCCGAGGCGGGGCGCGAG
>JAUIEL010000110.1 GCA_030428825.1 bacterium | reverse complement strand
GGGAGGACGGATCGAGACGCACTTCCACATCTTCGGTTCGCTCGCCTTCCTCGCGTTCTATCGAGACCCGCGCGTCCTCCTGATCGCGACCGCCGTCACGGCGACCGACCACATGTTGCGGGGGCTCTACTGGCCGGAGTCGGTCTTCGGGGTCCTCGCGCCGGCGCCGTGGCGTTGGATCGAGCACTCGGCGTGGGTCGTCTTCGAGGACGTCTTCCTCCTCCTCTCGATCGCCCGGAGCCGGAGGGAGATGCGCGAGGTGGCGGGAAATCAGTGCGAGCTGGAGGAGGCGAAGGCGGGGGTCGAGGCCGAGGTCCTCGAGCGGACGCGGGAGCTCGCGGCGATGCGCGACGAGGCGGTCGAGGCCGCGCGCTTGAAGTCGGAGTTCGTGGCGAACATGAGCCACGAGATCCGGACGCCGATGAACGGCGTACTCGGGTTCGCGGAGCTCCTGCAGGAGACGTCGCTCACCCACGAGCAGCGCGAGTTCGTGTCGACGATCCGCGGGAGCGGACAGGCGCTGATGAGCCTGCTGAACGACATCCTCGACTTCTCGAAGATCGAGGCCGGCAAGCTCGACGTCGAGTCGATCCCGTTCTCGGCGGCCGAGGTGGTCGAGGAGATCGGGGTCCTCCTCGGCCCCGCCGCCGCGCACGGGGGCATCGAGCTGATCTGCCGGGCCGAGGCGCTGCGGGGTCGCACGTTGCGAGGGGACCCGACGCGGCTGCGGCAGGTCCTCATGAACCTCGTCGGCAACGCGGTGAAGTTCACCGCCGAGGGGGAGGTCGTCCTCGACGCCACGGTCGAGGCGGAGGACGGCGAGCGGGTGACGGTGACGTTCTCGGTCCAGGACACCGGGATCGGCATCCCGGCCGAGCAGCAGGCGGCCCTGTTCCAGCCGTTCCGCCAGGTCGACGGCTCGACGACGCGGAGGTTCGGCGGGACCGGCCTCGGGCTGACGATCTCCCGTCGCCTGAGCGAGCTGATGAACGGCACCATCTCGATGGAGAGCGAGGAGGGGGTCGGGAGCACGTTCACGGTCCGCGTCCCGTTCGACGTCGCCCCCAGCCCGGTCGAGGAGCGCCCCGACCTCACCGGTCGGCGCTATCTCGTGGTCGACGACAACGAGACGAACCGCCGGCTGCTCGTCGAGATCCTCGAGCGGCGGGACGCCGAGGTCGTCGCCGTCGCGTCCGGGCCGGAAGCGCTGGATCGGCTCGAACGGGCGCGCGGCCGGGGCGAACGGTTCGACGCCATCCTGCTCGACTACCAGATGCCCGGCATGAGCGGGGTCGAGCTGGCGGTGGCGATCCGCCGTCGGCCGGACCATCGATCGACCCCTCTCCTGCTGCTCACGTCGATCACCGCGCGCCGCGCCGAGCTCCCCGAGGGGGTCGAGTTCGCGGACGTGCAGACGAAGCCGGTCCGGACCGACCATCTGCTGCGGGTCCTCGCGCCGGCGACCGCGCCGTCCGAGCGGACCGCGGCGGACGACGACGCCGACGGGGGCGACTCCGCGCGAACGCTCCGCGTGCTCCTCGCGGAGGACAACCCCGTGAACCAGCGGGTCGCGGCGGCGATGGTCCGGAAGCGGGGGCACGTGGTCGACATCGTCCCCGACGGCGAACAGGCGGTCCGGGCGGTCCGGGAACACCCGTACGACGTCGTCCTGATGGACATGCAGATGCCGGTCCTCGACGGGATCGCGGCGACCCGCCGGATCCGCGAGCTGGAGGGGGACGTCGCGCGGACCCCGATCGTGGCGTTGACCGCGCACGCGATGAAGGGGTACCGGGAGCAGTGTCTCGAGGCGGGGATGGACGACTACCTCACGAAGCCGATCCTCGCGGCCGACCTCGACCGGGCCCTCGACGCGGTCGCCTGCGCGGCGACCTGAGCGCCGGACCGGCGCCGACCCGAGACGGAGCGAGGGCGCCGGCCGCGGCGGCCGGCGCCCTCGTCGACGAGGGCGATTCCGGAGCGCGCGCGCTCAGCCGTTCGCCGGGTCGTAGCGGAGCTTCCGCCCCGTCTTGCGGCCGAGCTTCTTGACGCGGCCGGCCTCGGCGCTGACGAACTCGGCGCGGGCGACCATCTCCCGCGCCCGCTCGCTCTCCGGCGCGAGCGCGAGTGCCGCCTCGGCGATCTCCTGCGACTGCGGGTACGAGCCGCGGTGCATGTAGAACGACGCCAGCTCGACGTGGGCGTCGACGGCCGCGTCGACGGCCGACTCGCGGCGCTGCTGCGCGCGAAGCCGCTGCTCGACCGAGCTCTCCCCGTCGTCGATGACGTGGTCGAGCAGGCCGATCGCCTTCTCGTAGTCCTTGATCGCGTTCTCGAACGACTGCTTCGCGGCCGACCCGGACTTCTGGAGCGCGGAGAGGTTCCGCTTCTCCGCCCGCTTCAGGTACTTGTCCGCGTCCGACAGGCGGCGGTCCGACTTCGACGTCGACACCAGTCGGAGGCCGTTCGCCTCCTCCTCGACCACCGGCTCGGGCTCGCCGATGTCCGCGTGGAGCCGCTCGACGAGGCCCTGCGCGGAGGACGCCGCCTCGGTCTCCGGGAACTCGGTCAGGACCCGCCCCGCGAGGCGCCGCGCGCCGGCCCGGTCGCCCGACGCGAGCGCGCGGTCCGACTCGCGCGTGAGGCGGCCGGCGTACGACTCGCGCCCCTGCTCGAGCGTCAGCAGCGCCTCCTCCTCGAGCGAGGCGTCGAGGTCGACGACCCGCGCCATCTCGAGTTCGGCCGCCTCGAACAGGCCGTCGTCGATCGCGCCCCGCGCGAGCTCGAGCCGGTCGGCCGCCGTGAGGGAGGAGTCGCTCGACCGGGCGAGGTACCAGGAGATCGGGTCGACCTGGTCCTTGCGGAGGGTCCGGAGGTCGGTCTCGCCCGCGGCGAGGAAGACGATCTGCTCGGCGTCGGTCGCCTTCACCGACCCCTCGACGGTGGTCCCGTCGACGAGGTTGACGTGGCCGGGAGCGGCCGGGAGCTCGATCGAGGTCGCCTCCTCGACGGTCGAGCATCCGACGGCGACGGACAGAGCCGCGAGCGCGGCTCCGAAGGAGCGCAAGGTCCGCATGTCAGTGATTCCAGTCAGAGAGAACGGAAGAGTGGTCCCACCCGAACGACACCATACCCCAGGTTCGCGCTAGATTGGACCTCCGTTCGCCAGCGACGAGTCGGGAGAACCCGCATGATCGGCAAGGAACGGGCGTTCCACGCGCTCCTGATGCTCTCGTGGGCGATTCTCGCGTCGCCCCCCGCGACCGGGGCCGACCCCGACCCGGCCCGGCACGCCCGGGAGCTCGCGCACCGCTACATCATCGTCGACGGCCACATCGACGTCCCGATCCGCCACTACCGGGAGGAGGCGGACGTCGGGGTCCGGCTCGATGTCGGCGAGTTCGACCACCCGCGCGCGGTCGAGGGGGGGCTCGACGCGCCGTTCATGTCGATCTTCACGCCGGCGTCCCTGCAGTCGAAGCCGGGCGAGTCGAAGGCGTTCGCGCTCCGCCTGATCGACTACGTCCAGGCGATCGCCTCGCGCCACCCGTCGAAGTTCATGCTCGCGTCGTCGGTGGCGCACGTCCGCGCCGCGAAGGAGGCGGGGAAGATCGCGCTCCTCATGGGGATGGAGAACGGCTCGCCGATCGAGGACGACGTCGACAACGTCGACCTCTTCCGTCGGAAGGGGATCTCGTACGTCACGTTGACCCACTCGAAGGACAACGCGATCTGCGACTCGTCGTACGACGACGCCCGGACCTGGAAGGGGCTCAGCCCGTTCGGGCGCGAGGTGGTGGCGCGGATGAACGACGTCGGGATCGTCGTCGACGTCTCGCACGTCTCCGACGACACGTTCTTCCAGGTGATGGAGCTGTCGCGGGCGCCGGTCTTCGCGTCGCACTCGTCGGCGCGACGGTTCACGCCCGGCTTCGAGCGGAACATGAGCGACGAGATGATCCGCCGCCTCGCCGAGAAGGACGGCGTGATCATGGTGAACTTCGGCTCGTCGTTCCTCGACGGCGGGTTCCGGGAGAAGAGCGACGCGGCGCGGGAGCGGGAGCGGGAGCTCGCGAAGGAGAGCGGCCTCGAGGCCGGGTCGGAGGAGCTGCGGGCGCTGATCCGGAAGCACCGGGCCGAGAACCCGCTGGAGGTGGTCGACGTGTCGATCGTCGCCGACCACATCGACCACGTCGTGTCGCTGGTCGGGGTCGACCACGTCGGGTTCGGCTCCGACTTCGACGGCGTCGGACCGACCCTGCCGCGCGGGCTCGAGGACGTGTCGCGCTATCCGAACCTCATCCGGCTGCTGATCGAGCGCGGGTACTCGGACGACGACATCGAGAAGATGTGCTCGGGGAACGTGCTGCGCGTGATGAGCGCGGTCGAACGGGTCGCCGCCGAGACGAGGGCCCGGGGCGGCTGAGTCGGGTCAGGCCTCGCCCCCGGCGTCCGAGGCGCCGTCGTCGGCGTTCCGGTCGGCCGGGACCGTCCGGCAGACGCCGTCCTCGCACTCGGCGTGACGCCCGGCGATTCGATCGGCGATCCGCGGGCCGAACACGCGGAGCAGCGCGCCGGCCGCGACGACGCCGACTCCGGCGATCGCGTGCCCCTGCGCCAGGACCAGGACTCCCGCCACCAGCAGGAGGTTCGGTAGGGTTCAGCAGAAGAAAGACTGGAACATCGTCCGCTCCTCATGGCCCCGCCGAGGGGCCGTCTGCAAGGATGCCACCGTCATGACGCGTTTCTCGCCCCTCTTTTCGATCGTGTCGACGCTCGTCGTCGCCGCCGGCGTCGTCGCCGCGGACGTGGGGTACGACGACACGCCGCTCCTGCCCGGCGGCACGTGGCGGGTCCACGACGGGCGCCGGCCGCCGCCGCCGGTCGTCCGGCCCGGTCGGGTCCCCGGGGCGCCGCCGGCGGACGCGGTCGTCCTGTTCGACGGGACGAACCTCGACGGGTGGGAGACGACGAAGGGCGGGCCCGCGCGGTGGCGGCTGGTCGACGGGGCGATGGAGGTGAACGGCACCGGCTCGATCCGGACGACCCGCGGGTTCGGCGACTGCCAGCTGCACGTCGAGTGGAGGGCGCCGGCGGAGGTCGAGTCGTCGTCCCAAGGGCGCGGCAACAGCGGCGTCTTCCTGATGGGGCGGTACGAGGTGCAGGTGCTCGACTCGTACGACAACGTCACGTACGCCGACGGTCAGGCCGCCGCGATGTACGGTCAGCGCCCGCCGGCGGTGAACGTCTGCCGCGGGCCGGGGGAGTGGCAGACGTACGACATCGTCTTCCGCCGCCCGCGGTTCGCGGACGACGGCGAGGTCGTGGCGCCGGCCCGCGTGACCGTGCTCCACAACGGGGTCCTGGTCCACGACGCGGCGCCGTTCCTCGGCGCGACCCGCCACAAGGAGGTCGCCCGGTACGAACCGCACGACGACGCGCTCCCGCTGCAGCTCCAGGATCACGGCAACCCGGTCCGCTTCCGGAACGTCTGGGTGCGGCCGCTGGACTGACGGCGCGTCAGCGCCCGTTCCCCGCCACCTCGAACCACGCCCGGTCGTCCCGCGGCGCCGTCGCGCGCGAGACCGCGATCAGCACGATCGCGTTCAGGACGAGGCCGTACAACCCCTCGTGCAGCGGCCACGGCTTCCACTCGGGGCAGAGGTAGAGGACGAGGTTGACGGCGGCGCCGGCGAGGAGGCCCGCGAGCACCCCGGGACCGGTGGCGCGCCGCCAGCAGAGCGTGGCGACGACCGCGGGGGCGAACTGCGTCACCGGTCCGTACGCGAGGAGGAGGAGGCCGACGAGGCTCCCCTCGTACGTGACCGCCAGCACGTAGCTCGCGACCATCACCAGGACGACGACGGCGCGGATCAGGTTCCGCTCGCCGGACGGCGCGGGGCGGAGACCGCCGGACGTGACGAGCCCGTCCCGGACCGCGATCGACGCCGCCGCGTGCGCCATCGCGTCCCCCGACGACATCGACGCCGCGAGCGCGCCGGCGCAGAACAGCCCGACCAGGAACGGCGACAGCTCGAGGTTCACCAGCAGGTGCGGGACGATCTGGTCGGCCCGCGCGGGCGCGAGCTCGAACAGCACGCCCGAGAACCCGATGATCAGGAGCGGGAGGAGGAAGATCTGGAACGTCGGGTAGAGGACGACCGTGCGGCGGATCGTCCGGTCGTCCTTCGCGGTGAACGCCTTCATGAAGAGATGGGGCCAGAACGAGAACCCGACGATCGAGACGAGGACCGCCGAGCTGTACCCCGCCCAGCTCCACGGCTCGCCGCCCGCGGTCAGCCCCGGCGCGGTGAGGAACCCCGGACGCATCTCTTCGATCCGCCGGAACATCTCGCCGACCCCGCCGTACAGCACGTGCGGCAGGTAGAGGCCGATCCCCCAGGCGAGCCCCATCATGAACAGACCCTGGAGCGTGTTCGTCCAGCCGACGCCGAGGACGCCGCTCTTCAGGACGTAGATCAGCACGACGAGGTAGACCGCCCCCGCGCCGACCTCCTCGGGGATCTCGCCGTGGGTGAGGGCGGAGAGGACGTACCCCGCGCCCTGCATCTGGATGGCGAGGTACGGCACGAACGCGGCGACCGAGACGAACGCCATGATCCCGGCGATCGCGCGGCTGTCGAACCGGTGCGCGACCATCTCGGCCTGCGTCACGAAGCCGTGCACCCGTCCGAGCCGGGCCGCCCGGGGGCCGAGGAAGTAGAACGGGACGAAGCCGAGGACGCCGTACGCGAGGACGTAGTACGCGGCGCCGCCGCGGGCGTACGCCCAGCCCGGCATGCCGAGGAACGCGAACGCGCTGAAGATCGTCGCGCCGGTGATGAAGTACATCACCAGCAGCCCGAGGCTCCGGTCGCCCGCGACGTACCCCGCCGCGTCGGACGACCCGCCCTTCCGCTGCGGCCAGAGTCCGACCGCGAGGTTGACGGCCAGGTAGGCGCCGACGACGGCGAGGACGACGGTGTCGCGGTCCATGCTCACTCCCGCTCCGCCCGCGCGCCGGCCCGGTCGTAGGCGAGCAGCACCAGGAACGTGGCGACGGCCCAGGCGACGTTCCAGAGCAGCGCGAGCGGGATCCCGAGCACGAACGGCCGGACGCGGTTCCCGAGCAGCGCGTACCCCGGCCAGACCAGCATCAGGGCGCAGACCACGACGTAGGCGATGAGGGCGACGTCCTTCCTTCGCATGGCGGGAATCTACCGATCGGCCCGCGCCGCGCGGCGGCATTCACGCGCCGCGCGACATCTCCGCTCGCATTCCGCGGCCGATCGTCGAAGATGTCTCCGTGCGCCCGCGCCCGTCCACTCTCCTGCTCGTCCTCCCGCTCGTCGCCGCCGGCTGCCGCGACCGCGCCGCCGCGCCGTCGCTCCCGCCGCCGCCGAACGTCGTGCTGATCGTGACCGACGACCTCGGCTACGACGACGTCGGCTGCTACTGGCCCGAGAACCCGGGGCCGGGGTACGAGAGGATCGAGACCCCGCGCCTCGACGCGATGGCGGAGGAGGGGATCCGGTTCACGAGCTTCTACTCGGCGGCGCCCGTCTGCACGCCGGCGCGGGCGTCGATCCTGACCGGCTGCTACCCGCCGCGCGTCGGCCTCGGCGACCCCGACCCCGAGCGGGGCGACGTCCTCTTCCCGAAGTCCGACGTCGGCCTCTCCCCGGACGAGCTGAACCTCGGCGAGGTGATGGGCGCCGCCGGCTACCGGACGGCGATGATCGGCAAGTGGCACCTCGGCCGCGACGCGCTCGAGGCGCACCACCAGGGGTTCGACCTCTCGTTCGGGCCGCTGGCGCGGAGCCGGGTCGACGACTTCGCCGCCGTGCGCCGGAACGGTCAGGTGGTCGAGGCGGTCCCGCACGCCGAGCTGACCCGACGGTACACGGAAGAGGCGATCTCCTTCGTCCGCGCGGACCCGTCGCGGCCGTTCTTCGTCTACCTCGCCCATTCGATGCCGCACACGCCGCTGGCCGCCACGGAAGGGTTCCTCGGGACCTCGGCGCGCGGGCTGTACGGGGACGTCGTCCGCGAGCTCGACTGGAGCACCGGGGCGATCCTCGACGCGCTCGCCGAGCTCGGGCTGCGCGAGAAGACGATCGTCCTGTTCACCTCCGACCACGGTCCCGCGGTCCACCTGCGCCGGAGCGGGGGGAAGGCGTACCCGCTCCGCGGCGGGAAGGGGCAGACGTACGAGGGCGGCATGCGCGTGCCGTGCATCGCGACCTGGCCGGGGACGATCCCCTCCGGCGTCGTGTCAGACGTCGTCTGGTCGACCCTCGATCTCCTGCCGACGTTCGGTCGGCTGGCGCGGGGGCCGGCGCCGACGCTCCCGATCGACGGGAGAGACGCGTTCGACGTCCTGCGGGCGGCGGACGGCGCGACCGCCACGGCGCCCGCGTTCTTCTACTACCACCGGAACGACCTCGAGGCGGTGCGGGCGGGGCGCTGGAAGCTCGTCTTCCAGCAGATCGACGTCGTCACCCGGCGGTTCGACCGACTCGCCCCGGCCGCCCTGTACGACCTCGAGAACGACGTCGGCGAGACGCGGAACGTCCAGACCCGCCACCCGCAGGTCGTCGAGGAGTTGAAGCGGATCGCGGAGGAGATGGTCCGCGACCTCGGCGACGACAAGAGCGGCCGGGAAGGGCCCGGGCGACGGCCGGTCGGACGGCTGCCCGAGGCGTCGCGCGGAGGGTGATCCGCGCTCGACGGCGTTCACCGGACGCCGTCGAGCGCCAGGCCGGCCCGCGCCGCGACCGCGCGCAGGTCGTCCGGCCACGGCGCGACGAACGTCCGCCGGGGGCGTCCGTCGACGGCGCCGAGCGTGAGCGATCGGGCGTGCAGCATCTGTCGCGGGGCGCGGTCGCACGGGGTGTCCCGGTACCACGACTCGCCGAGCAGCGGGTGACCGACGTGCGCGAGGTGGATCCGGATCTGGTGCGTCCGTCCGGTCCGCAGCCGGACCTCGATCGCCGCCGCGCCGTCGCCGCGGGCGAGCACCCGGACGTCGGAGCGCGCGTCCTTCCCGCTCTCGACGACCCCGAGGCACCGCTCGTCGGCGTCGAGGAAACCGATCGGCGCGTCGACCGTGAACGCGTCGTCCCGCGGGGTCCCGGCGCAGAGCGCGACGTACCGCTTCTCGCCCTCGGGCGGCGTCATCCGCCGCCGGCAGGCCTCGACCAGCCTCTTCTCGAGGACGAACAGGTTCACGCCGGTCGTGTCCTTGTCGAGTTGATGCACTCCCCAGACCATCCCGCCGAAGCGGCGCATCAGGTGGTGCTGGAGGCACGCCTCGTCGTCGAGGGAGAGGCCGATCGACGAGATGCCGGCCGGTTTGTCGACGGCGACGAGGCCGTCCTCGATCGCGAGCAGCCGCCGCTCGAGGTCGTTCATCGCTCGAGCAGCGCGGCGAGGCGGATCGCGTACGCGTGGGGCGCGTGGTCGGCGAGCGCCGGCGGGGCCTCGGCCCGGAGGTCTCGCACGTCGAACGCGGTCGTCGCCCTCGCGGCGTACACCCGGAGCCGCGGGGGGCGCTCGACCAGCGTCCCGTCCGGGTCGAGGTACCAGTGCGCCCCGGCGTGACGGTACCCCGCGGCCGACGGCGGGAGCGCCGGCACGACGTCCGCGCCGTGGGTCACCCGGTGGACCGCCGCGTCGCCGAGCGCGCGGACGAACGACCGCGTGCCGACCCGCGGCGCCCCGAACGTGTAGGTCACCGTCGGCGCGCGTCGCGCCGCCGCGAGGGTGGCGAGCGCGCCGCCGAGGGAGTGCCCGGTGTGGACGACGGCCGGCGCGCCGTCGAGGTGGGGGACGATCGCCGGCCAGAGTCGCTCGAGCGCCGCCCGGAACCCGGCGTGGACCCGGCCCCGTTCTCCCCACGCGGTCGGCATCCCGTCGAGGTTCGTGCGCCAGTTCTCCGGCTCCATCGTCCCCCGGAACGCGACGATCACCGCGTGCGGCGCCTCGACCACCAGCGCCCGCGTCGCGGCGACCGCCACCGACGCTCGTTCCCGGAGCCCGGCGCGCACGAGCGCCCGCCGCCGCTTCCCGTCGTCCGGCTGGTACGCCAGGCGGGAGAGCTCGGCGAGCGCCGCCGCGGTCCCCGGGTCGAACCCCCGCCCGGCCGAGAGCGCGACGGGCGAGGGGAGACCGGCGAACGCGTCCTCTCCGACCTCCCAGGGGCGGAAGACGGCGCGCCAGGAGCGATCGATCGGGACGAGGGGCATGGGGGGAGGATAGAGGAGGAGCGGGCCGGGGGCCGAGGGTCGGGGGAGCGGAGTCCGGCGTCGAGTCCGGCGCCTCGCTCCTCGCCGGGGCCCTTCTCCCGTCGCCCGTTCGCTCCGCGGGCGACTACTCTCGCGACGCCTCGTCGCTCGCGCGCGCGCTCTCGAGGACGAGCTGCACCACGCTCAGCTTCACGCGGCGGTCGTGCGCGGCGGTCGTTCCCTCGCTGAACGTGAACGTCGCCTTCTCGGCGGCGGCGATCCGCTGGAACAGGAGGTGGACCTGTCGCTCCAGCGCCGCGGCGAGCTGTTCGTGCGAGACGAGCTTGTCCTTCTCGAGCGCCGTGCCGATGTGGCCCGACCAGCGCGTGAACGACTGGAGGAACATCTCGAGCTGCCCCTCGGTCAGGGCGCCCTGTTCGAGGAGGATCGCGCCGAGGAGGTGTTCGCGCGGCGTGTTGTCGGAGTACGCGTTGACGACGAACCCGTCCTCCATCTGGATCGTGAAGGTCTCCTTCTTCGACTTCACCCAGAGGACGCCGGTCTTGCCGATCTGGCCGAGGAACTCGAGCAGCTCGGGGACCGCGATCGCGTCGCACCGGCCGCGGAGGACGACCGCCGGGGCGAGCTCGCTCATCCCCATCTCGTTCTTTCCGCCCGGGGCGTCGGGGTGGGCGGAGAGCGTCTCGGTCATGTGTCGGGCGACCGACTTCGCGTCGTTCCGCGTCGGGATCCCCTCCGACTGGAGCTTCGGCAGGGGCGCGGCCGGATTGTGGACCGCCTCGATGGCCGACTCGGTCAGCGCGAGCGCGTCGGAGACCGCCTTGACGTACCGCGGAGACGCCTGCCGCCCCTTGGCGATCTGAAGGAGACCCTTCAGCCGCTTCGAGACCGACTTCGTCGACGATTCGAGCTCGTCGAGGCTGTTGCCGCCGTCCTGGAACGTCATGTGGTGGCTCGGAACCGGTGCGTCTTCAGAGACTTCGACGACCCGGCCCGCGGAGCTTGAGAGGAAAGGGGCGGCGGGGGGCGGAGACGGACGAGAGGAAGGAGGGGAACGAGAAGGCGCCGACGCGGAGGGCCGACCGAGAGTCGGCTCTCCGCGCCGGCGCCGTTCAGGCGAGGCGGCGGTCGCTCGGGTCCTAGTACCGGTAGTGGTTCGGCTTGTACGGCCCGTCCACCGGGACGCCGATGTAGTCCGCCTGCTCCTTCGACAGCTCCGTCAGCTTCGCGCCGAGCTTGTCGAGGTGCAGCCGCGCCACCTTCTCGTCGAGGTGCTTCGGCAGCGTGTAGACCTGCTTCTCGTAGTCGTCGGTCCGGCTGAACAGCTCGATCTGCGCCATCACCTGGTTCGTGAAGCTGTTGCTCATCACGAAGCTCGGGTGACCGGTCGCGCAGCCGAGGTTCAGGAGGCGCCCCTCGGCGAGCATGATGATCGCGTGCCCGTCGGGGAACTTCCAGAGGTCGACCTGCGGCTTGACGTTCTCGGTCGCGATCCCCGGGATCTTCCGGAGGCCGGCGATGTCGATCTCGTTGTCGAAGTGGCCGATGTTGCCGACGATCGCGTTGTGCTTCATCTTCGCCATGTGCTCGGCGGTGATGATGTCCTTGTTGCCGGTCGTCGTGATGAAGATGTCGGCCTCGCCGACGACGTCCTCGACGGTCGCGACGCGGTACCCCTCCATGAGCGCCTGCAGGGCGCAGATCGGGTCGATCTCGGTCACGACGACGCGCGCGCCCTGCGCCCGGAGCGCCTGCGCGCACCCCTTGCCGACGTCGCCGTAGCCGCAGACGACCGCGACCTTCCCCGACAGCATGACGTCGGTGGCGCGCATGATGCCGTCGACCAGCGAGTGGCGGCAGCCGTAGAGGTTGTCGAACTTGCTCTTCGTCACCGAGTCGTTGACGTTGATCGCCGGGAAGAGGAGCGTCTCCGCCTCCTGCATCTGATACAGGCGGTGGACACCGGTCGTCGTCTCCTCCGTGACGCCCTGGATCCCCTTGGCGATGTCGGTCCACTTCGTCGAGCCGGGCGTGATCGTCCGCTTCAGGAGCTTCAGGAGCTCCGTGAAGTCCTCACCGTCGGCCTCGGTCGGGTCGGGGACGATCCCCGTCTTCTCGAACTCGGCCCCCTTGTGGACGAGCAGCGTCGCGTCGCCGCCGTCGTCGACGATCTGCGTCGGCCCGTTGCCATCACCGAAGTCCAGCGCCGTGTCGGTGCACCACCAGTACTCTTCGAGCGTCTCGCCCTTCCACGCGAAGACGGGCACGCCCTTGGGGTCGGCGATCTGCCCGCCGCCCTGGTCGGGCCGGCCGGCGACGACGGCGGCGGCGGCCTGGTCCTGGGTCGAGAAGATGTTGCAGCTCACCCAGCGCACGTCCGCGCCCAGCATCTTCAGCGTCTCGATCAGCACCGCCGTCTGGATCGTCATGTGCAGCGAGCCCATGATGCGGTGGCCCTTGAGCGGCTGGCTCGCGCCGTACTCGGCGCGGCAGGCCATCAGCCCGGGCATCTCCTGCTCGGCCAGCTCGATCTCCTTGCGGCCCCAGTCGGCGAGCTTCTGCAGCTCATCGAGCGACGCGCCGGGCTTGAGCTTGTATTCCAGCCCGTTGGTTGCGGTGTCGATCGTGCAGTTGGGGGAGGTGAACGGCGTAGCGGTGGCGGTGGTCATCGGTGGGTCCCAGTGAGGAGTAAACAGTCAATGGTGAACAGTGAAGGTAACAACGTCGTGAGCCGTCGCCGCCGCGGCGACGCTTGTTTGCGGGAGATCAAGTCAATCCGCCTGCGGCACCGCCCCCGACGCCAGCAGCAGTGCCGGGCCGGTCGCGTCCGGC
>JAUIEL010000109.1 GCA_030428825.1 bacterium | reverse complement strand
AAGTCGGACCCGAGCGCACCGAAGCCCTCCCACGGCTCGACGTCGCCGCTGTCGCCGAGTTCGTCGGACCCAGCGTCGCGACGGTCATGGCCGACCTCTTCGCCAAGATGGGCTGGATGTTCGGCGTCCTGGAGGTGTTGGCGTGGCTCGTGGTGGTGGTGGCGGCGGCCTGCATCCTCGCGAGTCTGTACAACACCATGAACGAACGCCGCCGGGAGTTTGCGATCCTGCGGGCGCTCGGCGCGGAGGTCCGGCACGAGGAAGGGGTGGTGGCGGTCCGGGCCGCCGACGTCGTCACGCACGAGGTGCCGCGAGAGCTGTGCGAACGGGTCCGGACGTCGATCCTGTTCACCGCGCCGCTGCTCCATCGGACCGGGCGGGCGCGGCTCCACCCGCCGGGGGGGGACCTGATCGGTCGCCGGCGGCTCGACGCGCACTTCTACGGGCTCGAGCGGCTCGGGGCGACGGTCGATCCGGTGGCGCTCTCCTTCGAGGCGCCGGAACGGTGGTCGGGCGCGCACCTCTTCTTCGACGAGCCGAGCGTCACCGCGACCGAGCACATCTTGATGGCGGCGGTCCTCGCGGGCGGGGAGACGATCCTCCGGAACGCGGCGTCCGAGCCGCACGTCCAGGATCTCGCCCGGCTGCTGCAGTCGATGGGCGCCGAGATCGACGGGGTCGGGACCGACACGCTCGTCGTCCGGGGCGTCGCGCGGCTCTCCGGGGCGCGCCACCGGGTCGTCTCGGACCACGTGGAGGTCGGGAGCTACCTCGCGCTCGCCGCCGCCACCGGCGGATCGGTCGAGGTCACGGGGACCGAGCGAGGCCATTACTGGATGATCCGGCGGGTGTTCGAGCGGTTCTCGCTGGCGCTCGACCTGGAGGACGACCGGGTGGTCCTGCCGCCGGGGCAGGTCGCCCGCGTCCGCCCGGACGCGGGAGGGGCGATCCCGCGCGTCGACGACGGCCCGTGGCCGCAGTTCCCGTCCGACCTGATGAGCGCGATGCTCGTGCTCGCGACGCAGAGCGAAGGGACGGTCCTCTTCTTCGAGAAGATGTTCGAGAGCCGTCTCTACTTCGTCGACCCCCTGGTGCAGATGGGGGCGAACATCATCGTCTGCGACCCTCATCGCGTGGTCGTCACCGGGCCGTCCCGGCTCCGAGGCCTGACGGTCCGGAGTCCGGACATCCGGGCGGGCATGGCGCTCGTGATCGCGGCGCTCTGCGCGCGCGACCGCGAGAGCGTGGTACAGAACGCCGAGATCGTCGATCGCGGCTACGAACGGATCGTGCGGAAGCTGCGGGCGCTCGGAGCCGACATCGAGCGTCGCGAGGAGAGTTCGACGTCATGAATCGTGATCGAGCGGGGCGAGGAGGCGCGTCGCTCCGGCGCGTGGTGTCGGCGGAGGAGGCGGTCGCGTCGATCCGGTCCGGGGAACGGGTGTTCGTCCAGGGGGCCGCGGCGACCCCGGAGCGGCTGCTCGATGCGCTCGTGGCCCGGGCGCCCGAGCTCGAGGACGTGAGGATCGTCCATCTCCACGTCGACGGTCGCGCGCCGCACCTGGCGCCGGAGGTCGCGTCGAGCTTCCGGCACGAGGCGTTGTTCGTCGGCGCGAACGCGCGGCGCGCCATCGCCGAGGGGCGGGCGGAGTACATCCCGGTCTTCCTCTCCGACATGCCGTCGCTCCTGACCCGCGGCTCCCTCCCGCTCGACGCCGCCTTCGTGCACGTCTCGCCCCCCGACGCGCACGGGTTCTGTTCGCTCGGGACCTCGGTCGACTGCACGCTCGCCGCGACGGCGGCGGCGAAGTGGGTGATCGCCCAGGTGAACCCGAACGTCCCTCGGACCCACGGCGACGGGATCCTGCACGTGAACGACATCGACCTCGCGGTGGAGGTCGACGACCCGCTGTTCGAGTCGCCCCTGCCGGAGATCGACGACGTGGCGCGGCGGATCGGCGAGCACGTCGCCGAGCTCGTGCCGAACGGGGCGACGCTGCAGATGGGGATCGGAGCGATCCCGTGCGCGGTCGCCCGCGCCCTCGACGGGAAGCGCGATCTCGGCATCCACACGGAGATGTTCACCGACGTCGTGGTCGACCTCGTCGAGCGCGGCATCGTGACCGGCGCGCGGAAGGAGATCAACCGCGGGAAGATCGTGTCGACGTTCCTCAGCGGGACGAGGCGGCTGTTCGAGTTCGTCGACGACAACCCGATGATCGAGATGCGCCCGGCGGACTACACGAACGACATCTCGATCATCCGTCGCTTCCGCCGGATGGTCGCGGTCAACTCCGCGATCGAGGTCGACCTGACCGGACAGGTCTGCGCCGACTCGGTCGGCACGCGGATCGTCAGCGGCGTCGGCGGTCAGATGGACTTCATCCGGGGCGCCGCGGTGGCGGAGGACGGCCGCGCCGTCATCGCGCTCCCGTCGACCGCGAAGGGCGGGACGGTGTCGCGCCTCGTGCCGACGCTGACGCCCGGCGCGGGCGTGGTCACGACCCGCGCTCACGTCGAGCTGGTGGCGACGGAGTACGGCGTCGCCGACCTCCACGGGAAGAGCATCCCCGCGCGGGCCCGCGCGCTCATCGCGATCGCGCACCCGGCGTTCCGGGACCAGCTCGGCGCGGCGATGTCGACGCTCCACGGGCGCTGATCGGGCCGGCCTCGCGTCGCGAACGGTGGGCGGGACAAGGGTTTGCGGTCCGCGGGAGGCCTCGCCCGCCGCGACGGGGTAGAATCGAGAGGCCCTGCCCGCTCCTCGGCCCAAGGAGTCTCTCGCGTGAAGCCCCCGCTCTCCCTGGCGGCGTTCGCCGTCCTCTGTCTCGTCCTCCCCGGAGGCGCCTCCCCCGACCGGGGCGCCCTCGTGTCCGGTCCGGCCAGCTGCAAGCCGGACGCGCCGATCGACATCGAGGTGCTCGACTCCTCGGTCTCCGACGGCGTGGCGTTCGTCCGCTACCGCGTCGCGAGCCGGATCGACGGCCTCCGCCTCGACACCGCGCTCGAGCTGCCGGACGGCGGCCGGGTCCTGAACGACCGAGGGATCCGCGCGCGCGGCGTGGCCCGGCACGATCCGCGGGTCGGCTCCGCGCGGCTGCGCCTCCCCGCGGGCGCCACCGGAGGGCGCGTCACGATCCGCGCCGCGTTGACGTTCGTCGCGAGCGGCGGCGAGCTCGACGGCCTCGAGGAGACCGTCGTCGCGACGCGGACGCTCAGCTGGGGGGCGCTCGATCCGACGCCCGTCCTGCCGATCGTCGAGAGCGACGGCGTCGTCTCGCTCGACGTCCCCGCCCTCCGGACCGGGGGGGACAACCGATGAAGACGAAGGCGGTCCTCCTCTCCCTCGCCGTCGTCGGTCTCGCGGCCGGCGCGGCGCGCGCGAACTTCACGGTGACCGGCACGTTCCGGTACGTCGACCGGCCGTTCACGTTCAGCGGCGGGTTCTCCGCCGCCGAGACGAACCTGCCGATCCGCCTGGCGCGGGTGCAGGTGATCGACGACCAGACCGGCGCCGCGCTCGCGACCTCGTCGACCGCGCAGGACGGCTCGATCTCGATCGCCGTCGGCGGGACCGGGACGCGCGACATCCTGGTCCGCTGCTACGCGAGGAGCGACGCGTTCGGGTCGAACCGCCTCCGCGTGACGACCCAGGGCGGCACGCTCTACTCCGTGTCGTCGCAGGTCTTCGCCGGCTGGGACCTCTCGACGAACCTCAACATCGGCACGGTCACGGCGCAGAAGGTCTTCTCCGGCTCGAACCAGGGCGGCCCGTTCAACATCCTCGACCAGATGGTCGCCGGCACCGAGTACGCGAAGTCGGCGGGCGCCCCGAACCCGCCGGTGAACCTCCGCGGCAACTGGCCGGGCGGGAGCGGCTCGTTCGCCAGCGGGACGCAGTTCTTCATGGCCGACGACGACGGCTTCGACGACATGGTCGTGCTGCACGAGTTCGGCCACGTCCTGCACAACGTCTACTCCGACAGCGACAGCCCCGGCGGGTCGCACTCGTTCGCGCAGAGCGACCAGGACCCCCGCCTGTCGTACAGCGAAGGGTGGGCGTCGTTCTTCGCCGGAGCGGTTCGGCAGCACCAGGGGATCTTCGACCCCGCGTTCTACATGGACTGCTTCGGCCAGGGGCAGACCGGGAGCGGCTCGGTCCAGCTCCGGATGCGGATGGAGAACGGCTCGCCCTTCGCCACCGGCACCGGCGGCGAGGCGGACGAAGGGGCGGTCTTCTGCGTCCTGTGGGACCTCGTCGACACCGCGTCGACGAACGACGGGAACGCGACGGACGACGACGCCGTCGACGGCTCGTTCACGTTCGCCGGCGGCCTCGACGCGGACCAGATGCAGTGGGCGGTCTTCACCGGACCGGTCGCGCAGGCGTCGAACCTCACGATCCGGGACCAGTGGAACGGGACCTTCTCGCCGACGAACCACGGTCAGCACGCGGCGGTCGAGTCGGTGTTCAACGGCTGGCAGATGCGGTTCCTCGAGGACACGGGCGAGCCGAACGACACCACCGGGTCGGCGACGCCGCTCGCGCTCGGGACCTCGTGGGGTCCGACGCGGACGCTCTACTCGTCGAACGCGAACCCGCCCGCGCCGGGAGACGGCGACCTCGACCACTACGCGATCGATCTTCAGTTCCTCGACGTCTTCGAGGTCGAGACGCGCTACCCGGGCGGGGTCGGCGACGCGGAGACCTACTGCGATCCGCGGATCACCCTGTTCCGCCCCGACGGGACGCAGTTCGCCCAGAACGACGACGGCGGGACCGGTCGGAACGCGCGGCTGACGAACCAGGTCGCCGATCAGACGGGGACGTGGATCGTCCGCGTCGACACGACGCACGCGTACCGGAGGACCGGCTCGTACCAGCTCCGCGCGCGGGTCCTCATCCCCGCGCCGTGCGGCTCCACTCCGTACGGCGCCGGCGAGGTCGGCTCGACGGGGACGACCGCGACGATCTCGACGACCGGCAACCCGGCGAACGGTCAGACGATCGCGATCCGCCTGGCGGGCGGGAACCCGAACAGCTTCTGCGTGCTGTTCGAGGGGGCGAACGTCGGCAACAACGTCCAGCCGTGGGGGACGATCCTCGTGGCCGGTCCGGCGTTCTTCCGGACGTACACGTCGACCGACGCGGCCGGGAACGCCTCCGTCCTCGTGCCGGTCGACGCGGCGCTCGCCGGACAGACCCGCTACTACCAGTACGCGGTGCGCGACCCCGGGTTCGGCGGGAACATCCAGGCGTCGGGCGGTTTGCAGATCGACTACTGCCCGTAGCCGACCGATCCGGAGCATCGAACGCCGCGGGGCGTCCGACGGAGGTCGTCGGGCGCCCCGCGCTCGTGTACGGTCGGGAGGATGACCGGCGCCCCGACCTATCGGATCCGTCCGGCGGCGTGCTTCGACCTCTTCACGCCGCTGTACGACCTCGGCTGCTCCGTCCTCGGCTACGGCCGCGGCTTCAAGGGGTGGGTCGCGGCGCACGGACGGGTCGCGCCGGGTGACCGCGTCCTCGACGTCGGCGCGGGGACCGGGGTCCTCGATCGCGTGCTCCTCGACGCCCCGGCCGCGCCGACGACCCTCGCGCTCGACCCCGATCGGCGGGCCCTCCGGATCGCCCGCGCGAAGGCGCCGCGGCCGCTCGTCGGTGTCGCCGCGCGGGGCGAGGCGCTGCCGTTCGCGGACCGGACGTTCGACCGGGTCTTCTCGACGCTCGCCCTGCACCACGTCCCCGACCGCTGGCGCGGCGGCGTCCTCCGCGAGATCCGGCGCGTTCTCCGTCCGGACGGAAGGTTCGTCTGCGCCGACTTCGAGAACCACCGCCGCCGCTGGGTGCCGCGCCGTTTCGCGTCGGAGCGGACCCTCGAGGAGTGGATCGCCGACGCCGGCTACCGGATCGAGGAGCGGGCGTGGCGGCGCGGGGTCCACCTCTTCGTGCTCTCCCTCCCTCCCCCCGTCCGAGGAGTCGACCGATGACCGACCCGTTCCGCCGCGCCGCGCCGCGCGTGGCCCTCCTGAGCGCGCTCCTCGCCGCCGCCTGCTCCGATCCGCCGCCCCGGTCGCCGCCCCCCTGGTCCGCCCCGGAGGTCGAGGCGGAGGTCGCGGTCGAGCGGTTCATCGTCCTCGGCGACATGGGGACCGGGCTGCCGGGACAGCACGAGGTGGCGCGCCACATGGCCGAGCGGGCGGAGGTCGGGGTCGCCTTCCTGCTGACGGTCGGGGACAACTTCTATCCGGACGGGGTGACGTCCGTCGACGACCCGCAGTGGCGGACGAAGCTGGAGGAGGTGTACGACGCGGCGTCGTTGAGGGTGCCGGTCTTCGCCACGCTCGGGAACCACGACCACCGCGGCGACGTCGACGCCCAGATCGACTCGAAGGCGCTCGACGGCCGGTGGCGCATGCCCGCGCGCTGGTACGCGTTCGAGCGGACGCTCGACGACGGGACGACGGTCGGGTTCTTCGCGCTCGACACCGAGTCGCTCCGGAGAGGCGGCGACGACGCGCGCCGCGAGCAGCTCGAGTGGCTCGACCGGGAGCTCGGCCGGTCTTCCGCCCGTTGGAAGATCACGTTCGGTCACCACCCGCCGTTCACGCACGGCCATCACGACGGGTCCGGCACGATGCGCCGCACCGTCGTCCCGCTCCTCGAGGAGCACGACGTCGACCTCCACCTCTCCGGCCACAACCACCACCTCGAACTCCTCGAACCGAGGAACGGCGTGACCTACGTCGTCTCCGGCGCGGCCGGCGGCACGGAGAAGGCGTACGAGGTCGAGTGGGGGGACGACACCGTCTACGCGTCGACCGGCGGCGGCTTCGTCGTCGGGACGGTCACGAAGGACCGGCTCGCGCTGGAGTTCGTCGAGGCGGACGGCGGGACGGGATTCGCTTGGGAGATCGGGAAGGAGGGGGAGGAGAGCAGGGGAGAGGCCGCCGGCGCGGAGAAGGAGTGACGCGTCGCGGGGACGAAGTCGGTCATCGATCGGCGTCCCCCTCGGCATCCCGCAGCTTCGCGAGCGCCGCGCGGACGGTGAACCCGAACTCGCCGGCGGCGTCCCGGCGGGGCCGGAGCCACGGCGCCGGCCGCGCGACGAGCGCGAGCGCGAGACGCGCCCGGACCGGGTCGGAGAGCTCGTCCCTCCTCCGGCCGCCGCGGTGGCGAACGCGTGGACGTTCCCGAACGGGTTCCTCAATACGTCAACGCCGCTTCCACCTCGTCGAGGGCGGCGCTCGATCCGTGGAACCTCTCCCTCGCCTCCTCGAACGTCGCGGCGAACGCGTGGTCCTTCACGAACCGGAGGAGGGGGCGCGCGCCGGCGACGTCCTCGGCGAAGCCGTCGGCGGCGCCGGCGCGGGCGGCGAGGATCGTGAGGAGCGTCGCGGCGTCGGTCGTCCGTTCCGCCGCGGCGGAGACGAGGACGAGGCCCGCCAGCGCCTCGCGTCGGGAGCGTTGGAGGACGCCGGTCGCCTCCTCGTCGGCGGCGGCGAGGACGTTCGCGCGTCCGTAGGCGAACGCGGCGCCGGAGAGGTTCTTGCGCGCGGCCTCGGCGCGCCCCTTCAGCTGCCAGCTCCGGGCGGCCGAGGCGTCGATCGCGATCGCCCGCTCCAGCCACGTCACGGCGCGTTCGACGTCGCCGCGCGCGAGCGCGACCTCCGCCGCGATCTGGAGGACCGGCGTCGACGTCGGCGCGAGCGGGACGGCCGGCTCGACCAGCTCCCACGCCCGCTCGGTCAGCCCGTGGCGTCGCTCCTCGATGCGGCGCGCGAACAGGAGGACGGCTCCCGCGCCGAGCGCCCGCGCGAGCGCGTTCCGAGGCTCCTTCTCGAGCGCCCGCCCGACCTGCGTCCCGGCGCGGAGGAGGAGCGCCTCTCGGGTCTCCGCGTCCGCGTTCCGCGCCGCGTCGGCGAGCGCGAAGGCGGCGCGCGTCCGGTAGCGCGTCACCTCCGGGGCCAGGTCGGCGGCCCGCTCGAGGAGCCTGGCGGCGAGGTCGGAGCGTCGCGCGACGCGGTCGGCGGCGTACGCCGCCCGCGCGTCGACGTCGGCGAGCACGCGGCGGACGTCGTCCCGGACCAGCGCCGCGAGGAGGAGCGCGAGCGCGATCCCCGCCACCCGCCACGCGAGCCGGTCGCGGGGCGGAGCGCCGGCGCCCGCCCTCGATCCGGACCGGACGAGGAGGACGACTCCGAGGGCGACGGTCAGCAGGAGTGCGATCGAGTCGAGGCGTCCCCGGAGCGCCGAGGCGGCGGGGGAGAGCGCCTCGAACCGGGTCGCGCCGCCGGGATCGATCGCGACGTGCGCCAGCAGGAACGGCCCGAGGACCGCGGCGGCCCGCGCGAGCGCCGCGCCCCGGCCGGCGGCGGGGAGGAGCCTCAGGAGCGGCGCGGCGAGCGGGAGGAGCCGGACGTCGCCGACGGCGAACAGGAACGTCGCCGCGCCGAGGCCGACGAGGACGCCGCGTCGCGCCGCCGCTCCCCGGGCGGAGTCCCCGGCGGAATCGAACGCCTCGTCGTCGATCGCGGGAGCCGTCCTCCCCGCCAGCCAGCCCGCCGAGACGAACAGCACGAGTCGGGAGACCGCCCCCGGGACCGAGAGGAACCCGTCGAGCGTGACCGCGACGAGCGCCGCCGTGAGGGGGACGACGGAGGTCGCTCCGACGGCGCCCCGTCGCGCGCCCCGGACGCCGCGCGCGAGCGCCGCGCCGACCAGGCCGAGCAGCCCGAGCGCGCCGAGGAACCCGCGCGACCAGACGAGGTCGAGCGGGTCGCCGTGCATCCGATCGATCACGATCGCGCCGCCGAGCCGGCGCTGCAGGTCGTCGCTGACGTACGCCGGGAACCCGACCTCCGCGGAGTCCGGCCCGTGTCCGAGCGCCAGCCGCTCGGGGGAGGCCGCGATCGCGCGCGCCGCGTCCCGGTAGAGGAGCCCGCGCGTCCCGACCTGATCGGTCGTGAACGCCTCGACCACCCGCCGGGGGAGCGCGTCGCCGGGGAGCGCCTCCCGGATCGGAGGGAGGGTCGAGAGGGCGACGAGACCGGCGGTCGCTCCCAGGCCGAGGAGGAGCCCTCGCCGCCGGCGCCGGTCGAGCCCGGCGACGACGAGGACCCCGGCGACCGCGGCGAGGAGCGCCGCGCGCGAGCCGGTGAGCAGGAGCGCGAGCCCGAGGAGCAGGGTGACGAGGACTCCCGCGCGCGACCGCGCCGTCGCGGCGGCGATCGGCACGACCGCGGCGAGGTGCGAACCGAGGAACGTCGGGCCGCCGGCGATCGACGCCGCGCGGCCGCCGGCCTCGACGTACGGGATCGGGAAGCCGAGCGCGGGGAGGACCGACTGCGCGACCGCCAGCGCCGCCGCCACGGCGCCGCCCGCGACGAGCACGCCGACCAGCCGCCGCCCCGGCCCGTCCGGCGTATCCGCGGCGAGGGCGGCGTCCCGTCGCCCGGCCCGCGCCGCGACCAGGAACACCCCGAGGAGCGCGAGGTCGGTCAGCAGTCCGGCCTGCCGCCCGTACGACCCGGGGAGCGCGGTCGCCGGGCGGACGGAGAGGAACGCCGCGGCGAACGAGGCGCCGACGTACAGGAAGGCGAAGGCGGCCGGGACGGAGCGCGGGGGACGCGGGCGGGACGTCGTCCCCGGGCGCCGGGCGGAGACGGCGACGGCGGCGAGGGCGACGAGTCCGAGGATGCGCAGCAGGACGGCGCGGTCCCCCTCGAAGCCGCGGGCGCCGTTCGGTTGGGCGAAGAGCGGGACGCAGACGACCGCGGCGAGGAGCGCCGCCTCGGCGACGCGGCGCGCGAGCCCCTCGAACCTCCCCTCGTCGTCCGGTCGCGTCACCGAGCCGCTCGCGGTCAGCGTTCGGACCGCTCCCCGCCGAGCGCCCCGGCCAGATCCCGCGGGAGGCTCGCCTGCGCGCGGAGCGTCGAGAGGTCGAGCGACCGCGCGGGGGCGGACGGCCGTGACCGGAGGCGGCGGGCGAGCGTCTCGTCGTCGAGCTCGTCGAGCGACCTCCCCGCCAGCACCATCCCCCAGCAGCCGTGGTACGACGGGACGAACACCCGCCCCGCGTCGATCGTCCCGAAGACGTCGCGCAGCCGGCGGAGGACGCCGACCGCGGCGTCGAAGTGCTCGCCGTACGCCGGTCCGTACTGCATCGACAGGACGCCGCCGTCGGTCAGCCGCTCGCGCATCCGTTCGAGGAACGGCGTCTCGAACAGGTGGCGTGCCGGCCCCGCGTCCGCGGGGTCGACGATGTCGAAGATCAGCACGTCGAACGGCTCGTCCTGGTCCTCGAGGTACGCCGCGGCGTCCTGCCGCACGACCTCCGCCCGCGGGTCGTCGAACGCGCCGCGGTGGTGTCCCGGCAGGTGCTCGCGGCACGCGTCGATCACCACGCCGTCGAGGTCGACCATCACCGCGTGCTCGACCGAGCCGTGCTTCAGCACCTCGCGGAGCGTCGCCCCCTCGCCGCCGCCGAGGATCGCGACGCGCCGCGGCCCCGGATCGTCGGCCAGCAGCATCGCCGGCTGCACCAGGGCCTCGTGGTAGAGGTGCTCGTCGAGCTCGGCCGACTGGAGGTTGCCGTCGAGGAAGAGGGTGCGCCCGTGGGTGACGAGATCGGCGATGACGATCTCCTGCCACTCGGAGCGTCCTTCGAACAGGAGCTCGCGGACGTCGTACTCGATCGACTCGCCGGGCGTGAACTCGTCACGAATCCGGCGGGGCTCGACGGTCACGCGATCTGCTCGCTGAGGCGCCGCGCGTCGAACCCGCGGCTGACCTCGACCCGCCGGTGGTGCTCGGCGCGCATCCCCGACACGAGGAGGTCGGCCGCCTTGCCGGCGTCGAACGCCTCGCCGCAGGTGTAGACGTCGAGCGTCGCCTTCCCCTCGGACGGCCAGGTGTGGATCGAGAGGTGCGACTCGGCGATCAGCAGGACGCCGGAGACGCCCGGCGGGTTGAATTCGTGGAACGCCTCTCCGACGATGGTGGCGCCGGCGGCGAGGGCGGCCTGTCTGAGCTTGAACCGAAGCTTGGCCTTGTCCGCGAGGAGGTCTTCCGGGCAACCGTCCAGGTCGAGCAAGATGTGCGAGCCAAGTTCGGCCATCGATCTCCCCGGGTACGGAGTCGGATGATTCGGTCGTCGAAGTGCGAACGCGTCAGTCTATTCAAGGTCCGCTCGAAGGGGAAATAAAGAAAGCATGAAGCTTCGAGCCCGCCTCGCTCTCCTCGTCGCGTGTTCGGCGATCGTCGCGTGCGACCCCGGCGCGGTGCGTGCGACGACGGACGCGCCGGACGCCGCGCTCCGCTCGCGGCGGGTGCTCGCGACCGCGACGCCGACGCTCGCCGGACGCATCGTGGTCGCGGGGGGATTGGAGGACTCGCACGATCCGACGTCGGCGCGCGGGGACGCGGAGATCCTCGATCCGTTCCACGGCGACGGGGCGGGGCGCGTGCTGCCGCCGACGCCGCTCTCCGGTCGGATCGTCTCGGGGCGCGCGGGGCACGCCGCCGTCGCGCTGTCGGGCGGCCGCGTCGTCCTCGTCGGCGGAGACCTCGCCGGAACGGTCGAACTGTTCGACCCCGACCTCGGACCGAGCGGCCGGTTCCGCCCGCTCGGCGCGCTCCCCGGCGGGGCGCGGATGGCGCTGACCGCGACACGGCTCGACGACGACGAGGTGCTGGTGACCGGAGGAATGACGGCGGCCCGTCGCGCGTGCGCGTTCGCGTCGATCGTCGACGTGAAGGACGGGACGATCGAGGCGATCGAGCCCTTGTCCGTCACGCGGGCCTCGCACACCGCGACGCGACTCGCCGACGGGCGGGTGCTCGTCGCCGGGGGCGTCGGTCGGGCGTCGACCGAACTGTTCGACCCCGCGACGCGACGGTTCGCGCCGGGTCCGTCCCTGCGCCACGTCCGGGACGATCACCGCGCGACGCTCCTCGCGGACGGCTCGGTCCTGGTCACCGGGGGGCAGGACGGCGGGGGGCGGTCGCGGCGGACGACCGAGCGATTCGTGCCCGGCGACGACGCGTTCGTCGCCGGGCCGGACCTCACGGTCGCGCGCGCCGACCACGCGCAGGTCGTGCTGGCCGACGGGCGCGTCGTGCTGCTCGGCGGCGAGGACGACGACGGGCGGAACGTCGACGTCGTCCTCGACGCGGTCGAGGCGTTCGATCCGGAGACGGGACGGTTCGTGCCGCTGGCGCCGCTCTCGAACCCGCGGGACGACCACGCGGCGGTCGTGCTCCGCGACGGTCGGATCTGCGTCGTCGGCGGTCAGACGACCGGGGACCGCGCGCTCCGGGCGGTCGAGTACTACCGGCCGCGGCCGCGCTGACCGAGCCGCGTCAGCGGACCAGGACGACGACGTCGTCGCCGTGCGCCTCGGTCGCCGCGGGGGGCGTGTCGATGCGTCCGTTCGGTCCGGCGCAGACCACGAGGACGTTCTCGTCGGAGCGGAAGAACCCGTGGACGTTGACGACGTACGCGTTTCCCCACGGGTCGGGGCCGACGTCCGGCCGCAGGTACGGACCGGTCCAGGCGTCGCCGGCCATGTCCGGCCCGGCGAGGAACTTCGAGAGCTCGGTCGACGGCCCGGAGGCGAAGACGTTGTTCTTCGGCGGCGCGCCCGCGCTGGTCAGGAAGTGGTAGCTCGTCGCGCCCGAGTGACCGGTCGGGAACGTCCGCGTCGAACGGACGTACTCCCGCAGGCCGGCCGCGATCGCCGCCAGCTCGTCGTCGACCCGCCGCCACTGATCGTCCAGCTTCCGCATCGAGACGACCGGCACGACCACGCCCGCCATCGCCAGGACGATGGCGACGATCACCAGCATCTCGATCAGGTTGAAGCCGCGGCGGCGGGGCATGAGGGGCTCCGAACAAGGTCGGGTCGGTCGCTCGGGAACGTCCTCTCTCATCGGGCAGGTCCGCCCGACGACTTGAGTCCGACCCGGTCGGAGCACCCCTCGGTCCTCCGCGTCAGCGGCCTCTCCCCTGCTCTCGTCGCTCTCCCTTGCTCTCGTCGCTCCCCCGGCTCCCCCTCACCAGCTTCAGCTTGAACCTCGCGTCGTAC
>JAUIEL010000863.1 GCA_030428825.1 bacterium | reverse complement strand
CACGCTCTCGAGCAACTCCGGGACCGGGGTGCGCCTCGAGGGGGACGACAACTACGTGCTGGCGAACGCCGGCAAGGGCGGCGACGGCTTCGTCGACGCCGGCGGGACCGACAACTCCGGCCGCGCCAACGTCACGAGCGGCACGAACGACTTCCCTTGAACGAGGAACCGCCGATGAGCCGCCCCGGAGGCGCGTGAGCCTCCGAGGTCGGACACCGGCACCACGAGGAGACCCATGGTCGAGACCCCCAGGGGGAACGCCGTCATCGGACAGTCGGGCGGCCCGACGGTCGTCATCAACCAGAGCCTCGTCGGACTCGTGCGGGCGGCCGCCGGGGTCGACGCGATCGAGAACGTCTACGGCGCGCGGCACGGCGTGAAGGGGATCCTCGACGAGGAGTTCATCGATCTCGGTCGGGAGGACGCGGCGACGCTCGACGCGGTCGCGGCGACGCCCGCGGCCGGGCTCGGCTCGGTGCGGAAGAAGCCGACCGAGGAGGAGTGTTCGCGGATCCTCGACGTCTTCGAGGCGCACGACGTCCGCTACTTCTTCTACATCGGCGGCAACGACTCCGCGGAGACGGCGCACATCGTCGAGGGGCTGGCGCAGGAGAAGGGGTACGACATCCGCCTCTTCCACGTCCCGAAGACGATCGACAACGACCTCCGGGTGACCGACCACTGCCCCGGGTTCGGCTCGGCGGCGAAGTTCGTCGCGTCGGCGGTGATGGGGGACGACCTCGACAACCGCAGCATCCAGGGGATCAAGATCGACGTCGTGATGGGGCGGCACGCGGGTTTCCTGACCGCCGCGACGGCTCTCGCGCGGCGGCATCCGGACGACGGCCCGCATCTGATCTACGTCCCCGAGGTCGCCTTCGACGTCGAGCGCTTCCTCGACGACGTCGGCGCGACGGTCGAGCGGATCGGCCGCTGCGTGGTCGCGGTCTCCGAGGGGATCCACGACGCCGACGGCGAGCTGATCGTGAAGAGCGGCGAGAAGGACTCCCACGGCAACGTCCAGCTCTCCGGCTCGGGCGCGCTCGGCGACCTGTTGGCGGCGCGGGTCCGCGGGCGGTTCGGCGCCTCGACCCGCGTCCGCGCCGACACCTTCGGTTATCTCCAGCGCTCGTTCCCGGGCTTCGCGTCCGAGGTCGACGCGGACGAGGCTCGTCGGGTGGGGGAGTTCGCGGTGGAGGCGGCGACGAGCGGCGACCACGCGAGCGGCTCGATCGCGCTGCGGCGCCATGACGGCCCGGAATACGCCGTCGACTGCTTCGTGACCCCGCTCGACACGGTCGCCCGGGTCACGAAGAGCCTCGACCCCGCGTTCCTGAACGAGGCCGGGAACGACGTCACCGACGCGTGGCTCGACTACGTCCGACCGCTCGCGGGCGCGCTACCGGTCATCGGCCGATTCACCGGTCACCCGGTCGAGAAGCGGCTCGGGCGCTGAGCCGTCGGGTTCGATCCGTTCGAAGACGGCCCCGAACGAGGTCGCTTCGAGCGGGCGGTACGTCGCCGCCAGATGGGCGGCGACGAGGGGGAGCCGTTCGGCGAGCGGGAGGCCGTCGATCGTCCCGTCCCCGAGCAGCGGGCAGGTGATCAGGACCCGCGGCCGGCTCCGCTCGACGTCCGCGATCCACTCCCGCTGACGCTCCGGCGTCGCCGCGTAGGCGGCCTGCGCGAACCGCGTCGGGCACGGCCGGTCGAGCAGGAAGTGCAGCGCGCCGAGGTTCGAGAGCTCCAGGAACGGCGCGTCCGGCGGGAGGTGCTCGTCGAGCCAGGCGGCGATCGCCGTCACCGCCCGCGCCTGGTCGTCGGGGAGCAGCACTCCCCGGAGCGTCGGGAGGGGGGCCGTCGAGAACCCGTCGCCGGGCCCGGTGGGGCGGACCTCCGACAGGCGGAGCCACTGGCGGGCGGCGCCGTAGAGCGGCGCGTGCCCCCCGACCAGGAACGCGAGCGACAGCGCGAGCGGAAGCGCCCGCGCGAGCGGCGTCCGGCCGGCGTCGCGCGCCCGCCACGCCGCCTCGCCGATCAGGACGAGGGACGGCCAGAGGAGGGTCGAGGCGTACGCGAGGTGGCCGTCGTCGGACCGTCCGAGCGCCGTCCGGAAGAGCGCGGCGCCGCCGAAGCCGAGGAGGAGCAGCACGAGGTCGACGCGTCGGCCGCGACCGACGGCGGACCGGACGACGGCGGCCGTCACGAAGCCGACGCACGCCGTCGCGCCGAGGAGCGCCCGGCCGAGCGGTGACGCGAGCGCGGCGACCGCCCCGTCGACGCGCGCGCGC